>JBDSXE010000172.1:0-5112 GCA_039926325.1 Paracoccaceae bacterium
CAAAGCGGTCCGCCACACTTTCCTGACACAGAATGCGCTTGACCGCCGTGCAACGCTGGCCAGAGTTCTTGGTGGCCCCTGCCACAGCCAGATCGGCCGCCTTCGCCAGATCGGCATCCGAAAGGTCGCTGCAAATGATCAGCGGGTCATTGCCGCCCAGTTCCAGCACCTGCCGTTTGTAGACCGCCTTGGCCGCGATCATCTTGCCAACCGCAATCCCGCCGGTAAACGTGATCAGATCGAAATTGGGGTTAGTGATCATCTCGTCGCCGATATCCACGGGCCAACCGGTCACGACCGACAACATCTGCGGCGGCAATCCCGCCTCATACAACGCGTCCGCAAGCCAGATCGCGGTCAGCGGCGTCAGTTCGGTCGGCTTGACGACGATGCAGTTGTTGGTAGCAATTGCGGGCGCAATCTTGTGGCTGACCATGTTCAGGGGATGATTGAACGGCGTTATTGCGGAAATCGCCCGCAGCGGTTCGCGCACCGTGAAAATCTTGCGGGCCTTGCCATGCGGGGTCAGATCACATGAGAATATCTCGCCATCGTCGTGAATGCACATCTGCCCTGCGAGGGTATAGACGTCATAGGCGCGACCGCATTCATACAGGCTGTCGCTGATCGAAATCCCCAACTCCGCCGTGATGATCGGCGCAAGTTCGGCTTTGCGGTCGTTGATGATTTTCGCCACGTTCAGCAAGATTTTCTGCCGTTCATACCGCGTCAGCGTGGGCTTATAACTTGCCGCAATCTCAAACGCCTCGCGCGCGTGTTCGGCAGTGCCTGCCGGAACCGACCCGATCTGCTCACCGGTATAGGGATAGTGGACCGGAATGCGGTCGCGGCTGTCAACCTTGCGCCCGGCAATCCGCATCGCCTCATGCCGCATCTGGATGGGGGGGGGCGTCATAGCGCCGCCGCCGTGGTCGCATAGTAAAACGCATCGAAATTCCGCAACACCGGCTGGCTTGGCAGGTCGATCACCCGGTTTACGATAAACGGAACCTCTTGCTCCGTCAGTCCGCCGTGGCTGCGAAGCGGTTCGTTCAAGGCGGCAAGGTTGTGACGGTGGGCGGATGTGCCAAGCGTCATATTCTCGCCAGAGATCATGACGATATCGCCAATCCGATCGCCCGGCAGTTCAAAACGCCGTATCGCCTCTGCCTTGTCCACCACCAAGATAATGCCTGCGACCTTTTGCAGACGGGCGATGATGTCGGCTTGGTCGGTCCCTGCGGGAAGGTAAGCCGTTGCAAACGAACCCAAAGCGCCGTGATGGACGACGTAGGGGTCGGTGATTGGCAGGATGACCCGTGCCTTCGCCTCACCCAGCCACTGGTCCAGCAAGTCTTGCACATAAACCACGGCCGGAGAGCCGTCGGCCAAATGCTTGGGCTTCATGCCGTGGTCGGCAGTAACGACAATCGCCGCCCCCATTGCATCCAACTGCGTCAGGTAAGTATCAAACATCTTGTAAAAACTTTGCGCCTCTGGCTGTTCGGGGGCATATTTGTGCTGCACGTAGTCGGTGGTGGTCAGGTACATGACATCCGGGAGCCACTGCGCCAGCAGCTTGACACCCGCGGCAAAAACAAACTCCGACAGTTCTGACGAATAAACCTCTGGCTGCGCCATCCCCAGCCAGGCAGAGGCGTTGTCCTGCCCGTGTTCAGCCTTGGTCGAACTCGCCGACCGCTCTGCCGAAAAACACCGGGCGCGATCCTCGTCAAACTTCAGCCCCGCCCCCAGCAATGCCCGCAACTTATCCTTGGCGGTGACGATGGCAACCTTTGCCCCCGCCTCGAAGAACTTGGCGAAAACGGTTGGCGCGCGCAGAAAGCGGACGTCGTTCATCATCACCTCTTGCCCAGTCTCCGGCTCATACAGGTAGTTGCCGCAAATGCCGTGAATGATTGGCGGGCGTCCCGTGGCGATGGACAGATTGTTAGGGTTAGTGAACGACGGGATCACCGAATGCGCCAGACGGTCGGTGCCGGTGGCGCGGATGCACTTCAGTGTCGGCATCAGACCCGCCTTGATCGCCACCTCCAGATAGGCCGGCTCGCACCCGTCAAGGCAAATGGCGATGGCGGGTACTTTGGGCCAGGGATAGGTGCGGTCGTTGGCGGTTATGCTTGCGGGGGGCATCAGATTATCCTTTCAGGCGGCCAGCTTGGCGCGTTCGGCCAAGGCAGCGGCGGGCGGTGCGGCACTGGCCACGCCCATTTCATTCAGCGATTCGGCGGCGGCTTTGACCACCAGCCGCATGACATGTTCGTCCATCCTGCCAATCACGCCGATACGGAAGCTTTCAACCACCGTCAGTTTGCCGGGATAGATGATGAAACCCTTGGCCTTCATCAGGTCATAGAAGCGGGTAAAAACGAAATTCGGATCGGCGGGGCAGAAAAACGTCACGATTATCGGGGACAGCCAGCGGTCTTTCAGCAGCGTCTCGAACCCCAATCCGCGCATCCCCGACACCATCACATCACGGTTCCGCATATACCGCGCGCCACGGGCCGGCACGCCACCTTCGTCCGCGTGCAGCCGCAACGCCTCCAGAAATGCGGCGACCACATGCGTCGGCGGGGTATAGCGCCACTGGCCCGATTTCACCATGTTGGCCCATTGCGCGTGCACGTCCAGGCTCAAAGAATGGCAGTTGCCCTTCGCCGCATCCAGTTCCGTTTTCCGCGCAATGACAAAGCCGAAGCCCGGCACGCCCTCGATACATTTGTTGGCAGATGACACCATCGCTTCATAGCGGATGCGGCTAACGTCCAAGTCGCAGGCACCAAAGGCGGACATGCTGTCGATCAGCAGCTTGCGGCCCTTCGCATAAACCGCCTCGGAAATCTCGGCCACCGGGTTCAGAATGCCGGAACTGGTTTCGCAATGAATCGCAATCACATGGGTGATCGCCGGGTCGGCATCCAGCGCCGCACCCACCTCGTCACCACGCGGCGGCATGTAGTCGCCCTTGTCGATCAGCGTAAATGCGCGACCGATGTAGCGCATGGTTTCCGCCGCGCGCAGACCGTAGGCACCGTTGGCCAGCACCAGAACTTTGCCGTCCTTGGGCACGAACGTCCCCAGCATCGCCTCGACGCAATAGCTACCGGAACCTTGCATGGGAACGCAGGCGAACTCGCCCTTGGTATCACCGGCCAGCGCAACCAGTTGATCGCACACGCTTTTCGTCATGGCGCGAAAGTCTGCATCCCATGAACCCCAGTCGCGCAACATCGCCTCTTTGACGCTGAATGCCGTCGTCAACGGACCAGGCGTCAGCAAGTAAGGCTCGCCCAGTTTCGGCGCGGGAAAGGGGTCATTGGCGGTTTGGGACATTGCAACCTCCTTGGTGTCAGGTGCTCTTTTCATGGGCCGGATCATTTGTAAAATCGTTGTTTTCAATGGATACATAAGTTTTACTGTGGCAAAGGAGAATGCCATGCGTCACGTTCAACTTCGGGCTTTCCACTTTGTCGCCCTGCACGGCGGATTTACCCGTGCGGCAGAGGAACTGCATGTCACCCAACCCGCGATTTCGGATCAGATCAGGAAGCTGGAAGAAGAGTATGACGTACTTTTATTCAACAGAAACAAACGCTTGGTAACATTGACGACGGCGGGGCGGGAATTGCTGGATATCACCCGGCGCTTGTTCGATGCACAGGGTCAGGCGCTGGAATTGCTGTCGGAAAGCCGTGCTATGCGGGCAGGGAATTTGCGGATCGTGGCGGATAGTGCCAGCCACCTGCTGCATATTCTGACAGCGTTTCGGGTGAAATATCCGGGCGTGCGGATTTCGGTGCGGTCGGGAAATACGCAATCCGTGGTCGATAGCCTGCATTCCTATGAGGCCGATCTGGGGGTTCTGGGCGAGATTCCGGCAGGGGCGGAGTTTGAACATGTGCGGCTGAACGCGACGCCGATTACGGCTTTCGTAGCCGTGACGCATCCACTGGCTTCGCGCAAATCCCTGCGGTTTCAGGATATTGCAGGGCTGCCGCTGGTGCTGCGCGAACCGGGGTCCAAGACGCGGGCCAAGTTGGAAGATGCTGCTTTGGCGGCCGGAGTGGCCCTGACGGCGGTGATCGAGGCGGAAGGTCGAGAGGCGGTGCGAGAGATCGTTGCAAGTGGCGCAGGCATCGGATTTGTCTCAATGGCTGAATTTGGCGCGGATGCACGGCTGGTGGCAATCCCGATCGTCGGGGCGCCAGCGATGGTGATGGAAGAGGCGCTGATCTGCCTGCGCGAACGCCGCAGCGGCAAGCTGGTGCGCGCGTTTCTGGAAATGGCACGGACGCTCGCCCTTTAGACCTTCGCCAAATCCTCGAACAAACGCGCCACGCCTTCCGCACCGGGGTCGTTATGACCCGCCAGCTTGTCGGCGGACAAATAACTGGACCGGCCCGCTTTGGCACGGGTCATCTGCGCCGTCAGATTTGCCCCCGTGCGGGCGGCGATCGTCGCGGCTTGCAGCCCATCGGGCAGCGCAGCCAACGCAGGTGCCAAGGCGTCGATCATCGTGCGATCACCCGGGTTGGCACCACCCACCTGCATCACCCGCCCAAGTCCCGCCGACAACGCGCCGATCCAGCTTTTCCCTCCCGCCGAGGCATCGCCAGCAGCCGCGAAAAAGATCGCCAGCAACACCCCGGACGATCCACCCATCGTCTGGCTTAATTCCATCCCGACCGCTCGGTAAAGCTGGGTCGGGTCAGCCAGCGGCAGGCGGTCCAGCGCGTCGATCAGTGCCCGCGCAGCCGTCGCAAGCGTGGTCCCGGTGTCGCCATCGCCCGATTTTGCGTCAAGCGCGTTCAGATCAACTTCGCAGGCCACCAGCGCGTTCAGACAGCGCAGCAGCAGGGCGCGGCGCATCGGATGGGCTGACGGCTCGGGCTGGATCGGGCTTAGCCCATCAGGCAAAGGCCGGATCGCGATGCCACCCAGTTCGGCCAGCGCGGGCCAGGCGTGCAGGGTGACGCGTGCAGCCAGTGCCTCAACTTGGTCTGGCGTCACCGGCAACAACGAAACTGAAAAGCCGTGCATGTCCAGCGAGGTCATCATGGCGGAAGGTCCGATGATCCACTTGACGCG
>JBDSXE010000173.1:0-4180 GCA_039926325.1 Paracoccaceae bacterium
GCTGAATTGCCCGCACAAGACTGCGCGGGAAATCGGGCGGGAAACGGGGGTTTCGTGAGCAAAGTTTCTGGGCTTAAGGTGGGTGTGATCGGACTGGGGTCGATGGGCCTCGGCATGGCAGGGTCGCTGGTGCGTGCAGGCTTTACGGTCAGCGGGTGCGATGTGAACGCCGACGCGGTGGGGCGGTTTGTGGCACTTGGCGGTATTGGCGCGGCTGATCCGGCAGCAGCGGCGACCGGCGCGGATGTGCTGATTGTCGTGGTGGTGAACGCGGCGCAGACCGAGGCTGTGCTGTTCGGCAGCGGTGCGGCGGCTGCGATGGCGCCGGGTGGCGTTATCGTCAGTTGCGCCACGATGGCCCCGGATGCCGCGCGCGGGTTTGCCGCGCGGGCGCAAGAGATGGGGCTTGGCTATATCGACGCCCCGATGAGCGGCGGTGCGGCACGCGCTGCTTCGGGTGATCTGACGGTGATGGGGTCCGGCGCGCCTGCGGCCTTTGCCAAGGCGCGTCCGGTTCTGGATTGCATCGCGGCCAAGGTCTACGAACTGGGCGACGATGCGGGGATCGGGGCGGCGTTCAAGATCGTCAATCAACTACTGGCCGGCGTTCATATCGCAGCGGCTTGCGAGGCGATGACGTTTGCGGCGGCGATGGGTCTGGATCTGGCCCGCGTGTACGAGGTGATCACGGCGTCTGCGGGCAATTCGTGGATGTTTGAAAACCGCGTGCCACATATTCTGGACGGTGATTATGCGCCGAAAAGCGCGGTAGAGATTTTCACCAAGGATCTGGGCATCGTCACCGACATCGGGCGCGGGTTGAAATTCCCGACCCCGGTGGCCGCGACGGCGTTGCAGATGTTCATCATGACCGCCGCTGCCGGGATGGGCCGCGACGACGACGCCTCTGTCGCGCGGATGCTGGCGGGACTTGCAGGATTGGAATTGCCGGGGCCAAAGGGCTGACGGTTAAAAGGAGACGGAAATGACCAAGCGCATTGTTTTCACGGGCGGATCGGGCAAGGCGGGTGTCCATGTGGTCGCGCATTTGCAGGCCAAGGGCTATGACATCCTGAACCTTGATTTGAAGCCGCTGAACCTGCCGGGGGTGACGACGCTGATCACCGACCTTACGGATAGCGGGCAGTGTTTCAACGCCATGACCACCCATTTCGGGCTGAACCACTACGAAGACGGCGCACCACCCAAGGCCCCGGATGCTGTGGTTCACTTCGCCGCCATCCCCCGCGTGGGGCTTGAGCCGGACAACAAGACTTTCGCCGCCAACGTCCTCAGCACCTACAACGTGCTGGAAGCGGCGATGAAGCTGGGGGTGCGGAAGGTTATCGTTGCCTCGTCGGAAACCACCTACGGCGTCTGTTTTGCCGAGGGTGACAAGGATTACCACAGCTTCCCGTTGGAAGAAGATTACGACAGCGACCCGATGGACAGCTATGGTTTGTCGAAAGTCGTGAACGAGAAAACCGCACGCGCCTTTGCGATGCGGTACAACGCGGATGTGTATGCGCTGCGGATTGGCAACGTGATCTCACCCGAGGATTATGCCGCTTTTCCGGGATATATCGAGCATCCCCATACCCGCAAGCGCAACGCGTGGAGCTATATTGACGCGCGCGATCTGGGTGAAATCGTGCATCTGTGCCTGCAAAAGGACGGCTTGGGATATCAGGTGTTCAACGCGGTCAACGACACGATCACGGCCGACATGCCAACGGCAGAGTTCTTGGCGAAATATGCGCCAAAGTCGCCGCTGAAGCGCCCGATGATTGGGCATGAAGCGCCGCTGTCCAACCGCAAAATCCGCGAGGTTCTGGGGTTCAAAGAAGCGCATCCGTGGCGGAACCATGTGAAGCTGTAAATGGTCAGGGTCCGCCTGCCCGACCGCAAGTCACGCGTCACGGTAGAGGATGTGGCGCTGCGGGCAGGCGTCAGCCCTTCCACGGTGTCGCGGATCATGCGGGGGCAGGCGGTGGTCGCCCCCGATACGCGAGAGCGGGTCATGCAGTCGGTCCGCTTGCTTGGCTACGTGCCGAACCGTATCGCCGGATCGCTGGCATCGCTGGATTCGCGGTTGATCGGGGTCGTCATTCCGTCGCTGTCGAACATCGTGTTCCCCGAGGTTTTGCAGGGGATCAATGCGGGCCTTGCAGGCAGGGATCATCAGGCGGTGATCACGGTTACCGACTATGATCTGGACCGCGAAGAAGTGGCGGTTCGCAATTTATTGGCGTGGCAACCTGCCGCGGTTCTGATCGCGGGCTTTGACCATACCGACGCGACACGGCTGATGCTGGATCAAAGCGGGGTGCGTGTGGTCGAGATGATGGACATCGATCAGGTGCCGATTGATGTGGCGGTGGGGTTGTCGCACCACCGCGCGGGGTACGAAATCGGTCAATACCTGATCGGGCGCGGGTATCGGCGGTTTGGTTATGTCGGGCATGACTGGGTGGCGGACAAGCGCGCCAAGCTGCGGTACGACGGGCTGTGCGCGGCGCTGGCACAGGCGGGATTGGCGATTGTCGCCAATGCTTTAGCGGAGGGGCCGAGTTCTGTGGCGGCGGGTCGGCAGCAAACGGCGCGGCTGCGTCAGATGGCCCCGCTGGTCGATGTGGCGGTTTATTCCAATGACGATATGGCGGTGGGCGGGGTGTTTCACTGCATGGCCGACGGGATCAACCTGCCACACGACATGGCGATCTTTGGGTTCAACGGGCTTGAGATTGGCCGCGAACTGCCGCAGCCCCTGTCCACGCTACGGTCGAATCGGTTCCTGATCGGGCAAAAGGCGGTCGAGGCGGTTTTGGCCGCGACCGTCCGCTCGGCAGAGCGGCAGGTGATCGACAGCGGGTTTCAGATTTTCGCAGGTGCAACGGCGTAAGGCATGCAAAAGGCGCCCGGAATGACCGGGCGCCCTCGCTTCAGCAGTCCGAAGACTTACTTCTTGATGCAGGTGTCGGCGGTGTCCTTGGTGCATTCGTCCAGGCCGGTGAACACTGGATCGGCGACCTTTTCGCCCTTGATCAGCGAGATCATGGTCGACGGGGCCAGATAGCCCATCTCAAACGGCCGCTGACCAACCAGTGCGGTCACAAGGCCCTCTTTCGCAATCGCCACTTCGTCGCCGATGGTGTCAGCAGCGCCGATGACGAAATCGTTCGACTTGATCCGGTCAGCCAACGGGCCAAACAGGTCGCGGTAGGGTTGCGGTGCGCCAAACAGCGGCCAGCCACCCATGATCCCGAACGCTTTAAGATCGGGGTTCGCGGCCAGAATGTCGGTCATGGCCTGAACGCCCTTGGCGCCGTCGTCATTGGTGAACACCGGGCAACCGGCAACTTCAGTCCAGCCGCCTTCGCCTGCCAGTGCGGCAAGACCCTCTTTGCCGGACAGCGAGTCGCGCATACCTTGGGCGCGGCGCAGGATGTTGTCGGCACCGGGGTTGCCCTCGATCGTGCAGATCTTGCCGCCGCCGGGTGCTGCTGCCTTGATGTAGTCACCTATCTTTTTGCCCATCAGGTAGTTGTCGGTGCCAAGATAGGTCATCCGCAGCGCAGCATCGTCAGCCGACAGGTCGGCATCCAGCGTCATGACCGGAATCGTCGGCGCTGCAGTTTTCAGGGTTTGCGCGATCAGCTTTGCGTTCGACGGAGAGATGGCCATCGCAACGGTGTCGGCCTTGCCAAGCATGTCCTGCACGATCTGCGCCTCGCCAGCCTCGTCAGAGGTGGACGCAGGACCGGTGTAGAAGCATTCATACTCGCTGTCGGCATTTTCCTTGTTCCACTTTTGGCAACCTTGGTTGATCGCCTCAAAGAACGGGTTGTCGAGGCCCTTGACCACGATAACCAGTTGCTTTTTGGCCATCGCCTCACTGGCGCCGAAAGTCAGCGCCAAGCTGGCCGCTGCAAGCAATAGTGCCTTCTTCATGTTGGTATTCCTCCCAAGAATCTGCGTGCTTGCCGCACGCGTTTGCATTCAATCTGGTACACGTCGAACGATCACTTTGCGTGATCTTGTTATAATTGATCGCCCCCAAAGCGCCGAAGCGAAATAGCACCTTGCCGCCCAAGTAGCACCAAATGCTACCCAGCCAGCGAAACCGTCAAGTTTTTTTTTCGCGCTTTTCGGCCACCTTCCGCCAACACAGCCAGTTTCT
>JBDSXE010000174.1:0-9623 GCA_039926325.1 Paracoccaceae bacterium
GGGCGATAACCTGAAGTTCAACGTCGAACTGATCGCGCCGATCGCCATGGAAGAAAAGCTGCGCTTCGCCATCCGCGAAGGCGGCCGCACCGTCGGCGCCGGCGTCGTGTCGAAGATTCTCGAGTAATACGCGATTGCATGTAGCGGAAGGGCCATCCTGCGCGGTGGCCCTTTTGTTACGCTCCTGTCGGAAAGTGTCAGCATGCTACGGTTAGACTGGGGCACGACACAGGAGATAACCATGCTGAAAACCTATCATGGCAGCTGCCACTGCAAAGCCGTCACTTTTGAAGCTGACCTTGATCTGACCCAAGGCACCAGCCGGTGCAACTGCTCGATCTGCGCCAAACTGCGCAATTGGACGGCCCGCACCACGCCTGATCATTTCCGGCTGATCAAAGCCGAGGCATTGGGAGAGTTTTTTCCCGCGCCCGATCATCCCAACGCGCATTGCTTTTGCACGAAATGCGGCGTGCGGGTGTTTTCACGCGGAGATATCCCGGAAATCGGCGGTGCGTTCGTGACCGTGGCGATTGCCGCGCTGGATGACGCGACAGCGGAGGAAATCATCGCCGCCCCGCTGGTGTGGTGCGACGGGCTGCACGACAATTGGTGGAACGCGCCCGCAGAAGCGCGCCACCTTTAGACCGTCAGCCGCGCCACGATGCGGCGGGTGACAGGGGCCACCACCAGCACGACGGGAAAGGCGGTGGCCCAACTGACCGCCCAGTTGCCCATCCCTAAGCCTGCAAACTCTGGCCCCATCCCCAAGGCGCGAAAGGTCGACAGACCCGAGACGATGCAGGACATCATCCCCGACAACAGGAAACCAAACAAGATCGGGGCATAGCGGGCGGGGATCATCGCAATCTCCATGAGACCGGAAACCTGTCGCAAAGTCGCCGCCCCACCGCAAGTCAGATTTCCTGCGACTCCCCTTGATTTCCCCCCCGACCTGCCGTAACCCCCGTCTTGGCCTTAGGAGTTTAGCTCAGTTGGTAGAGCATCGGTCTCCAAAACCGAGGGTCGTGGGTTCGAGTCCCCCAACTCCTGCCAGTATCCCCCATTGTAGCCCTTCACCGATTCAACTTTACTGCGCCCAGACACTTAGCTATATGGCTATGTAATCTGCCGGGGGTCCAGATGGCCAGACTTTGTGTCGAAGGGTTTACGTTATCGCTGGACGGCTATGGTGCCGGGCCGGCACAGGACATGGCGAACCCGCTCGGGATTGGCGGCTTTGGCCTGCATGGCTGGCTCGTGGGCACCGAAACCGGCCAGAAGATGGTGTTCGGCAAGGACGGCGGCAGCACGGGTCGAACAAAAGGTCGCGACCGAGGATGCGACCCATGTGGTGTTGACGAAAGGGTGAAGCGGCTTTGCGCGCTGGCGGATGCGTCCTATATACGAGCGGACCCATGGGAGACCCGCGATGACCGCCTATCAGAAAACTGCCGAACGCATCGCCGCGCTGACGCCAGAGCAATATCGGGTGACGCAGCTTTCGGGCACCGAGCGGCCGGGCACGGGCGCCTATCTGGATAACCACGAGCCGGGGATTTACGTCGATGTCGTGTCTGGCGAGCCCTTGTTCGCATCGTCGGACAAGTTCGAAAGCGGCTGTGGCTGGCCAAGTTTCACCAAGCCGATCGAACCTGCCCATGTGTCGGAACTGCGCGACGCCACGCACGGCATGGTGCGGGTCGAGGTGCGGTCGGCCAGTGGCGATAGCCATCTGGGCCATGTTTTCGAGGATGGCCCGCAGGATCGCGGCGGGCTGCGGTATTGCATCAACTCTGCCTCGCTGCGGTTTGTTCACAAGGACGACATGGTGGCGCAGGGGTATGGTGACTATGTGGTGCAGGTCGAGGAACGCTGACGCAGGCCTTGAAATAGGCGAGGTAAGCAGTTATCTCGCACCATTCCCAACGCAGGCGGACACCAGATGGCGACGACCAACCCGATCCAGTTCATCCAGCAGGTCCGCAATGAAGTGGCCAAAGTCTCGTGGCCGACGCGGCGTGAAGTGATGCTGACCACGATCATGGTGTTCATCATGGCCGCGTTGACAGCGACATTTTTCAGCCTTGTGGACCTGACGATCCGGTCCGGGCTGACCTATGTGTTGAACGTTTTCCACTAGGCAGACCACAGCCAAACAGGCCGATTTTCCTTGCGTCCGGCGGCCCTACGTTCTATCCCGCCGCAGGTTCAATGAACAATCGGCGCGCAGCGATTCGGCGGCGCGCTGTTTTTTGTTCTGGACGACAGATCGCAATGGCGGATCAACCGCCTGAAATGAAAAGACTTCCCCGGATTGAGCGGGGCTGAGGAATAGGTGAATGGGCATGGCAAAGCGTTGGTATTCGGTATCCGTCCTCTCGAATTTCGAGAAGAAGGTGGCCGAACAGATCCGTACCGCCGTCACCGAAGCCGGTCTTGAAGAAGAAATTGACGAAGTTCTGGTTCCGACCGAAGAAGTGATCGAAGTGCGGCGTGGCAAGAAGGTGACGTCCGAACGGCGCTTCATGCCCGGCTATGTGCTGGTGCGGATGGAGATGTCGAACAAGGGGTACCACCTGATTTCGTCGATCAACCGCGTCACGGGGTTCCTTGGTCCGCAAGGCAAGCCGATGCCGATGCGCGATGCCGAGGTCAACCAGATCCTGAACCGGGTCGAAGAGGGTGAAATTGCGCCGCGCAACCTGATCCGTTTCGACATTGGCGAGCGTGTCAAAGTGACTGATGGGCCATTTGAAGGCTTTGACGGCATGGTTGAGGAAGTTGACGAGGGGCACAATCGTTTGAAAGTGTCCGTGTCGATTTTTGGGCGTTCGACGCCTGTGGAATTGGAATTCACTCAGGTCTCCAAAGGGATGTGAGTGCTGCCGTGGGAGGCGCGCGCGGACCGTAAGGTGCGTGACAGACCGAACCACTAAACCGCACCAGATGGTGCTGTGACAAAGGAGAGGCCAGATGGCCAAGAAGATTATCGGCAGCTTGAAGCTGCAAGTGAAGGCGGGGCAAGCCAACCCGTCCCCGCCAGTTGGCCCTGCACTGGGTCAGCGCGGGCTGAACATCATGGCGTTCGTCAAGGAATTCAACGCGAAGACCGCTGATAGCCCGCCCGGCACACCGACTCCGGTGATCATCACCTATTACCAGGACAAGTCGTTCAGCCTGGAATTCAAGACGGCTCCGGCCGCGTATCTGCTGAAGCAGGCTGCTGGTCTGCCGCCCGTTGGCAAGCGCAACCGCGCCAAGGGTTCGGTCAAGCCGGGTCATACGATCGTGGGTTCGGTTTCCGTGGCACAGATCCGCAAGATTGCCGAGACCAAAATGAAAGACCTGAGCGCCAATTCGATTGATGCGGCGATGAAGATCATTCTGGGTTCGGCCCGGTCCTGCGGCATCGAGGTCAAAGGATAAATCATGGCAAAGCTTGGAAAACGGACGACTGCCGCGCGCGCTGCCTTTGACGGCAAGACCCTGATGGCGGTTGAAGAAGCGGTAAAGCTGATCAAGGGCGCGGCCTCGGCCAAGTTCGACGAGACGCTGGAAATTTCGATGAACCTGGGTGTTGACCCGCGCCACGCCGACCAGATGGTCCGCGGCGTGATCAGCCTGCCGAACGGCACCGGGAAAACCGTGCGTGTGGCGGTGTTCGCCCGTGGCGCCAAGGCCGATGAAGCCAAGGCCGCTGGTGCGGATATTGTCGGTGCGGAAGACCTGATGGAAACCATCCAGTCAGGCAAGATCGAGTTCGACCGTTGCATCGCAACACCGGACATGATGCCACTGGTCGGCCGTCTGGGCAAAATCCTTGGGCCGCGCAACCTGATGCCGAACCCGAAAGTCGGTACGGTTACGATGGACGTGAAAACGGCTGTCGCGGCTGCCAAGGGTGGCGAAGTGCAGTTCAAGGCTGAAAAGGCCGGGGTCATCCATGCCGGTATCGGCAAGATGTCCTTCGACGAGGGCAAGCTGGCGCAGAACATCCGCGCGTTTGTCGAAGCTGTGACGCGGGCCAAACCTGCCGGGGCCAAGGGGACTTATCTGAAGAAAGTCTGCCTGTCCTCGACGATGGGCCCGGGCGTTTCGGTGGACCTGGCTTCGGCCACGGCACGTTGAGATTGGTGGGCGGGGTGAAACCCGCCCCACACGAATTCCCTTTGGCAACAAAGGGATGATGGGGCGGAGACGCCCTATCCTGTCCGAGACGGTGGGTGGCGCGCAAACGCCTTAAGTCCTGCCTGAGATGGGGATCGAGATTGAAGTCACCACCTTGGTGATCTTGGACTCGGGAACCGTTACGGACCCGAACGCCCCTTCCGTAAGGTGGGGGCAAACATGAGCCGGGGGGAAACCCCCAAACTTGGAGTGTAACTGTGGATAGAGCTGAAAAAGGGAAAGTGGTCGATGAACTCGGCCAGATCTTCGCAAGCTCTGGCGTGGTAGTGATCGCTCGCTACACCGGTATGACAGTTGCTCAGATGCAGGACCTGCGCGCAAAAATGCGTGACGTGGGTGGGTCCGTTCGCGTTGCCAAGAACAAGCTCGCCAAGATCGCCCTGGATGGGAAACCCGGCTCTAAAATGGGTAACCTGCTTCTGGGCATGACTGTGCTTGCCTTTTCGGAAGACCCTGTCGCCGCTGCGAAGGTCTGCGAAGCCTATGCCAAGACGAACGAAAAGTTCGTCATTCTTGGCGGGGCAATGGGTGACACGGTTCTGGACCCTGCTGGTGTCAAAGCAGTATCGGCCCTGCCGTCGCGTGAGGAGCTTATCGCTTCGATCGTGGCGTGTCTCGGGTCGCCTGCATCGGCACTCGCCGGAGCCATTGGCGCGCCTGCCAGCAACATCGCGAGCATCCTCACCACGATCGAGGAGCGGCTTGCCGCCTGAAGCAAAGTTAATCCCGGCGCGGAATAATCCGCCTCGTTGGAACCAATCTTTAATCGAACGGAACAGAAAATGGCTGATCTGAACAAACTCGCGGAAGACATCGTCGGTCTGACCCTCTTGCAAGCACAAGAGCTGAAGACCATCTTGAAAGACAAGTATGGCATCGAGCCCGCTGCTGGCGGCGCTGTCATGATGGCGTCGGGTCCGGCTGCAGCGGCAGAAGCCGTTGAAGAAAAGACCGAATTTGACGTTGTGCTGACCGAAGCCGGTCCGAACAAAATCAACGTCATCAAAGAAGTCCGCGTCATCACCGGTCTGGGGCTGAAAGAAGCCAAGGATCTGGTTGAAGCTGGCGGCAAAGTGAAAGAAGGCGCGACCAAAGCTGACGCCGAAGCGCTGAAGAAGAAGCTTGAAGAAGCTGGCGCCAAAGTCGAGCTGAAGTAATTCGCAACTGCGGTTAAAACGCTGGCTGGGCCTGATCATTCAGGTCCAGCCGCACCCGTCTTGGCAGAGGTTTTCGCGAAAACCTCTTCTCAGGCGCGGTGATGGTTCGGGAGCCTTCCAATGGGATGGAAGGCACGAATAGAACCCCACTGCCTATCGCCCAAGCGGCGTTTCCGTGGCCCGACGGAAGCGCGCGTTTAGATGATGAAAGGTTACGATTCACATGGCGCAAGCTTATGTCGGTCAAAAACGTATCCGCCGCTATTTCGGCAAAATCCGCGAAGTGCTGGAGATGCCGAACCTGATCGAGGTTCAGAAAAGCTCGTATGATCTGTTCCTGCGGTCCGGGGATAGCGACAAGCCACTGGAAGGCGAAGGCATTCAAGGCACCTTCCAGTCGGTGTTTCCGATCAAGGATTTCAATGAAACGGCGGTTCTGGAGTTCGTGAAATATGAACTGGAAAAGCCGAAATACGACGTGGATGAGTGCCAGTCGCGCGACATGACCTATGCGGCACCGTTGAAGGTGACGCTGCGTCTGATCGTGTTTGATGTCGATGAAACCACCGGGGCACGGTCGGTCAAGGACATCAAGGAACAAGACGTCTACATGGGCGACATGCCCCTGATGACCCATAACGGCACCTTCGTCGTGAACGGTACCGAGCGGGTCATCGTATCCCAGATGCACCGGTCGCCCGGTGTGTTTTTCGATCACGACAAGGGCAAGACCCATTCGTCAGGCAAACTGCTGTTTGCTTGCCGGATCATTCCCTACCGCGGGTCGTGGCTGGACTTTGAATTCGACGCCAAGGACAACGTGTTCGCCCGCATCGACCGTCGCCGCAAATTGCCGGTGACGACGCTGCTGTACGCGCTGGGAATGGATCAGGAAGGCATCATGGATGCCTATTACCAGACCGTCACCTATACCCACCTCAAGAACAAGGGCTGGGTCACCAAGTTCTTCCCCGAACGCCTGCGTGGCACCCGTCCGACCTATGACGTGGTCGATGCGGATACCGGCGAAGTGATCTGCGCTGCCGGCGACAAGATGACGCCGCGCATGGCGAACGATCTGATCAAGTCGGGCAAAGTCACCGAACTGTTGGTGCCGTTCGACAACATCATCGGCCGTTACGTTGCCAAGGACATCATCAACGAGACGACCGGGGAAATCTGGGTCGAAGCGGGTGACGAATTGACGATGGAATACGACCGCGATGGCGGCGTGAAGGGTGGCACGTTGAAAGTGCTGCTGGATCAGGGGATAACCGAGATTCCGGTTCTGGATATCGACGGCATCAACACCGGTCCCTACATCCGCAACACGATGGCCATCGACAAGAACATGGGCCGCGACACCGCGCTGATGGACATCTACCGTGTGATGCGCCCCGGCGAGCCGCCGACGGTCGAAGCCGCGAGCCAACTGTTCGACACGCTGTTCTTTGACAGCGAGCGTTACGATCTGTCCGCCGTTGGTCGGGTCAAGATGAACATGCGTCTGGATCTGGGCCGCCCGGATACTCAGCGCACGCTGGACCGCGCCGACATCATCGCCTGCATCAAGGCGCTGACCGAACTGCGCGACGGCAAGGGCGAAATCGACGACATCGACCACCTTGGCAACCGCCGTGTGCGGTCCGTTGGCGAGTTGATGGAGAACCAATACCGCGTCGGCCTGCTGCGGATGGAACGCGCGATCAAGGAACGCATGTCCTCGGTCGAGATTGACACGATCATGCCGCAAGACCTGATCAACGCCAAACCGGCTGCGGCTGCGGTGCGTGAATTCTTTGGCTCCTCGCAGCTGTCGCAGTTCATGGACCAAACCAACCCGCTGTCCGAAGTGACGCACAAGCGTCGTCTGTCGGCACTGGGGCCGGGCGGTTTGACCCGCGAACGCGCTGGTTTCGAAGTGCGCGACGTTCACCCGACCCACTATGGCCGGATGTGCCCGATCGAGACGCCAGAAGGCCAGAACATCGGCCTGATCAACTCGCTCGCCACCTTCGCGCGGGTGAACAAGTATGGCTTCATCGAGACGCCGTATCGCAAAGTGATCGACAACAAGGTGACGGACGAAGTCGTCTACATGTCGGCCACCGAAGAGATGCGTCACACGGTGGCGCAGGCCAACGCGGCGCAGGATGCTGATGGGCGGTTTACGGATGACCTGATTTCCTCGCGGAAAGCCGGGGAATTCATGCTGAACCCGCCGGAAGCCATTGACCTGATCGACGTGTCACCGAAGCAGCTGGTTTCGGTCGCGGCATCGCTGATCCCGTTCCTGGAAAACGACGACGCCAACCGCGCCCTGATGGGTTCGAACATGCAACGTCAGGCAGTTCCGCTGTTGCAAGCTGATGCGCCATTCGTGGGCACCGGGATTGAAGCGGTCGTGGCGCGAGACTCTGGTGCGGCCATCATGGCGCGACGCGCCGGCGTGATCGACCAAGTGGACGCCACCCGTATCGTTGTGCGGGCGACCGAGATGCTGGACCCCGGAGAGCCGGGCGTCGACATCTACCGTCTGCGGAAGTTCAAGCGTTCGAACCAGTCGTCCTGCATCAACCAGCGTCCGCTGGTCAAAGTTGGCGACACCGTTCTGCGCGGCGAAGTGGTGGCCGACGGCCCCTGCACCGACTTGGGCGAACTGGCCTTGGGCCGGAACGTCATCGTCGCCTTCATGCCGTGGAATGGCTACAACTACGAAGACTCCATCCTGATTTCCGAGCGTATCCTGAAAGACGACGTGTTCACCTCGATCCACATCGAGGAATACGAAGTCGCGGCGCGCGATACGAAACTGGGGCCGGAAGAGATTACCCGTGACATCCCGAACGTCGGCGAAGAAGCCCTGCGTAACCTGGACGAAGCGGGTATCGTGTATATCGGTGCCGAGGTGATGCCGGGCGATATTCTGGTGGGCAAGATCACGCCCAAGGGCGAAAGCCCGATGACGCCGGAAGAAAAGCTGCTGCGGGCGATCTTTGGTGAAAAGGCGTCGGACGTGCGCGATACTTCGCTGCGCCTGCCGCCCGGTGCGTTTGGTACGATTGTCGAAGTGCGGGTGTTCAACCGACACGGCGTCGACAAGGACGAACGCGCCTTGCAGATCGAGCGTGAGGAAATTGAACGCCTTGCCCGCGACCGTGACGACGAATTGGCGATCCTGGAGCGGAACATCTATTCGCGCCTGAAAACCCTGATCAGCGGCAAAACCGCCGTCAAGGGTCCGAAAGGGATCAAAGCTGGTTCGACCATCGACGACGAATTGCTGGGCACGCTTTCGCGCGGTCAGTGGTGGCAGTTGGCTTTGGCCGAAGAAACCGACGCCAAAGAAGTCGAAGCCCTACACGACCAGTTCGAGGTGCAGAAACGTGCGCTGGACAACCGGTTCGACGACAAGGTTGAAAAGGTCCGTCGCGGTGACGATCTGCCTCCGGGTGTGATGAAGATGGTCAAGGTGTTCGTTGCGGTGAAGCGCAAGCTGCAACCGGGCGACAAGATGGCCGGACGTCACGGCAACAAGGGCGTCATCTCCAAAGTCGTGCCGGTCGAGGATATGCCTTTCCTTGCTGACGGGACTGCGGTTGATCTGGTGCTGAACCCGCTTGGCGTGCCCAGCCGGATGAACGTGGGTCAGATCCTTGAGACGCATATGGGTTGGGCTGCGCGCGGTCTGGGCCTGAAGATCGACGAGGCGCTGAAGGAATATCGCCGTTCTGGCGACATGACCCCGGTGCGCCAAGCAGTGCGTTATGCCTATGGCGACGAGACGTATGAGGCGGAATTTGCCAAGCGGACCGAGGAAGACTTCCTCGAACTGGCTGGCAACGTGACGCAAGGCGTGCCGATTGCTTCGCCGGTGTTCGACGGGGCGAAAGAGTCTGATGTCAATGACGCGCTGACCCGGGCCGGGTTTGACACCTCGGGTCAGTCGGTGGTGTTCGATGGTCGTTCGGGCGAGCAGTTTGCCCGCAAGGTCACCGTGGGCGTGAAATACATGCTCAAACTGCACCACTTGGTCGATGACAAGCTGCACGCCCGTTCGACGGGTCCGTACTCGCTGGTCACGCAGCAGCCGCTGGGTGGTAAGGCGCAGTTCGGTGGTCAGCGTCTGGGGGAAATGGAGGTCTGGGCGCTGGAAGCCTACGGTGCCGCCTATACCCTGCAAGAGATGCTGACGGTGAAGTCGGACGACGTCGCGGGCCGGACCAAGGTCTACGAAAGCATCGTCAAGGGCGAGGACAGTTACGAAGCCGGTGT
>JBDSXE010000175.1:0-2872 GCA_039926325.1 Paracoccaceae bacterium
CGCAACATCGGCCTGCTGAACCCTGAGAGCGGCCCAACCGCAGGTGATTCCATGCAGATTTCATACGAACCCATCCTCGCGGACATGGTCGCTGCCGCTCGGGCTGCCGGGGCGTTGACCCAGCGCCACTTTGCGCATTTCCGCGAGCTGGAGATCGGCATCAAGGGCCCGGCAGATTTTGTGTCGGATGCCGACCGCGAATCCGAACTGCTCATCCGCAAGTTCCTGTTTGATCGCTACCCGGACTGGAGCTTTACCGGAGAAGAGTTTCCGTCCGTGGAAGCCGCTGATCAGGAATTTCGTTGGCTGGTTGACCCGATCGACGGCACGACAAACTTCGTCAACGGTATGCACTACACCATCTCGATTGCCCTTCGGCGCGGCAATCAGACCGTCGCAGGGGCGCTGTACAATCCGGTCGCAGACGAGATGTTTACCGCGATCAAAGGCGGCGGTGCGTTCCTGAACGGCGCACGTCTTACCGTCAGTCCGCAAGCGAATGTTGGATTGTTCGCCATCGGGACTGGATTGCCGGTCAGCAACCTGCACAGTTTTGACGGCTATTATCAACGGCTTCAGACGATCCGCGATCCCATCGGCTGCGTTCGGGTCGTCGGCAGTTCCGCCAACTCTTGCGCCTACGTCGCCTGCGGGCGGCTGACTGGGTATTTTGAAGAATCCGGGCTGATCGACTGGGCCGTCGGCGTGCTGCTGGTGCAAGAGGCAGGCGGCATCGTGACCGACTGGTGGGGTCGCGGACCGGAGCTTTACGAAAAATCCGGCATGGTGATCGTGGCAAACAAAGCAACACACGGTTGGCTGGTCGAACAACTGCGGGATGCGCCGAGAAAAGATTAAGCCAACGCCGCTGCCAGCCCCTCTGGATCATCGGTGGTGATCTGGTCGGCTTTCAGGACAAGCAGGCGGTTGGCAGCGCGGACACCCGCATCATCGGCGCGCCTCAGGGTATAGGCATCGACCCGACGACCAGCAGCGTGAAACGCGGCGATCATGTCGAAGCCAAAGTCCTGCGCGGCGAAAACCAGACGGTGATCAAGATACATCAATTCCGCATCGGGTGATGCCGCCACAGCCTCGGTCACGAACCCAGCAAAGTCGTGGCTGGCCTCAACCCGCGCAATGGCCCCCATATGGCAGGGATCATAGCCGACCCGCAGTCCCGGAACATTTTCCGACAGCAGTCGCACGGCATCGGCGTCGCCTGATGACAGGACGAAATGCTGCGCCACCGGGCCAAGCGTATGGGCAAAACCCGCAATGACGGCTGGCGTCAGCGCGGCGGCGTCCTCTTTATAGTCCAATTGCAGCAGTGCCTCTGGATGCGCGCCTTCCCGGAAAATCAAGGCGGCCAAGTCCTCCAGCAGCATCACCCGGTCTGCAATAGGCGCACGGTCGTTGCCGCGCAGATGCAGGTTCCGAAGGGCGTCGGCACGGGTCTGGCGCACTAGGCCGTTACCGGTGGTTTCGGCATCCAGCGCCAGATCGTGCAGCACGGCAAACCCGTCGCTGCCGTGAATGACCAGATCAACCTCGACACTGGCACCCGCTGTCATACCCTCGATAATGCGCCGCCCGGTAAACACGGGATCGCTGCCGAACCGCCGAGCCCGGTGCCATTTCAGAAAGGTGCGGTGGCCGTTCCGCGTCACAGAAATAGCAACGGCCATGCCCTAAACGCTTCGGTAAATTGCTGCATTGCCGCGATAAACGGCATAGGCGCGTGGCGTCAGTGTAACCGGTTGATCCGCCTTCCAGACCCGCGCATCGCCAACCATCGCCTTCAACCGCACCCCATCGGCAAGGTCGATGTCGACCACGGCGTGCGTGCCATAATCGGTGACGCGGTGGATGATCGCCGCCGCATCCGGCTGCGCCGAAATCTCCAGCGCCTCTGGCCGCACCGCCAAAGTCGCCGGTCCATCGGCCACTGGCATCGCCAGTTCAAGGCCGGGATGGCGAAAAATACCCCCGTCCACGACGCCTTCGATCAAGTTCATGCTGCCAATGAAACCCGCGACAAACGGCGTCGCAGGTTGGCGGTAAACCACATCCGGCGGGTCGGCCTGTTCGGTGCGGCCGTTCCGCATGACTACGATACGGTCGGCCAACGCCAAAGCCTCGTCCTGACCATGCGTCACGAACAGCGTGGTAATCTTTAGCCGTTGTTGCAGGTCGCGCACCTCTTCCCGCAGGCGTTCGCGCAGGTGCTGGTCCAGACTGGCAAAGGGTTCATCCAGCAGCAGTATTTTCGGCTCCAGCACCAGTGACCGCGCCAGCGCCACCCGCTGCTGCTGCCCCCCTGACAACTGGTGCGTCATGCGTTGGCCGTAACCCGCCAACCCGACCTGCTCCAGTACCGCATCCACTCTGTCTTTGATTTCGGCTTGCGGCAAACGCCGCAGCTTCAACCCGAACGCCAGGTTTTTGAAGACGTTCATATGCGTCCACAGTGCATGGCTTTGGAACACCATGCCGGTCGGCCGCTTTTCGGGTGGCACCCGCGTCACATCTTCGCCGTCGATCAGGATGACCCCGCTTGTCGCGGTCTCAAACCCGCCGATCATTCGCAGCAGGGTTGATTTGCCGGACCCCGACGGCCCAAGCAGGCAGACCAGTTCGCCGTCCGCGACCGTCAGGTTGAAGCTTTCAACCGCCGTGGTTGCGCCGAAACTTTTGGTCACATCCTTGATTTCCAGAACCGCCATCTACCCCCCGAACCCGCGCGCAAAGCTGCCGGAACCAATGATGCGCCGCGCGAACAGCAGGGCCACGAACGACGGCACCCACAACAGCACCGACAGCACTGCACCATACTGGATTACCGGCTGGTTGTTGATGAACGAAATCATCA
>JBDSXE010000176.1:0-4172 GCA_039926325.1 Paracoccaceae bacterium
GGGCGATAACCTGAAGTTCAACGTCGAACTGATCGCGCCGATCGCCATGGAAGAAAAGCTGCGCTTCGCCATCCGCGAAGGCGGCCGCACCGTCGGCGCCGGCGTCGTGTCGAAGATTCTCGAGTAACCAGAACGCGTCGGGCGGGGCCAACCCCCGCCCACCCCAACGAAGGACAAAACGATGCAAGGTCAAACCATCCGCATCCGCCTTAAGGCCTTCGATTTCCGCGTTCTGGATGCCAGCACGCAAGAGATCGTCAACACGGCCAAACGGACGGGCGCACAGGTACGCGGGCCGATCCCGCTGCCGAACAAGATTGAGAAGTTCACGGTTCTTCGTGGTCCGCACATCGACAAAAAGTCGCGCGACCAGTGGGAAATCCGCACGCACAAGCGTCTTCTCGATATCATCGATCCGACACCCCAGACCGTGGACGCGCTGATGAAGCTCGACCTCGCTGCTGGTGTCGATGTCGAAATCAAAGTGTAAGGAGCAACAACCATGCGCTCCGGCGTTATCGCAAAGAAGCTGGGCATGACCCGGCTGTTTCTGGAAAACGGCACACAGGTTCCTGTGACCGTGCTTCAGTTGGAAAATCTGCAAGTCGTGGCCCAACGGACCGCTGACAAGGATGGCTACACTGCCGTCCAACTCGGTGCCGGTCTGGCCAAGGCCAAGCGGACCACCGCCGCCATGCGCGGCCACTTCGCCAAGGCTCACGTCGAGCCGAAGCGTAAGATCGCGGAATTTCGGGTCACCCCGGATTGCCTGATCGAAGTGGGCGCTGAAATCACTGCCGATCACTACCTTGCGGGTCAATTCGTTGACATCGCCGGTACGTCGAACGGCAAGGGTTTCCAGGGTGCCATGAAGCGGCACAACTTCCGTGGCCTTCGTGCATCGCACGGCGTTTCGGTTTCGCACCGTTCGCACGGCTCCACGGGCCAGTGCCAGGACCCCGGCAAAGTGTTCAAGGGCAAGAAAATGGCCGGCCACATGGGTGCCGTTCGTTCGACCACGCAAAACCTGCAAGTGGTTCGCACTGACGTTGCCCGCGGCCTGCTGATGATCAAAGGCGCGGTCCCCGGCACAGCCGGCGGTTGGGTCACGATCAAGGACGCGGTCAAGAAAGCGGCACCTGCGGGTCTGCCTTTGCCGGCTGCGATTCGTGCGGTTGTTGCGGCTGCTCCGGTCGAAGTGGTTGGGGGTGAAGCATGAAACTTGATGTAATCTCGCTTGATGGCAGCAAATCCGGCTCCATCGACCTGAACGACGAGAACTTCGGGCTCGACCCGCGCGCCGACATCTTGCACCGCGTTGTGCGTTGGCAGCGTGCCCGCGCACAGGCCGGTACCCACTCGACGCTGACGCGCGCCGAAGTGTCGTACTCGACCAAAAAGATCTATCGCCAAAAAGGTACCGGTGGCGCACGCCACGGGTCCAAGAAGGCGCCGATCTTCCGGCACGGCGGCGTTGTCAAAGGCCCGCAGCCGCGCAGCCACGCGCATGATCTGCCAAAGCAGGTCCGCGCCTTGGGTCTGCGTCACGCTTTGTCCGCCAAGGCGAAAGCTGGCGAGCTGGTGATCTTGGATCTGGCGACGATGGCCGAAGCCAAGACCGCCATTCTGGCCAAATTCGTCTCGGAACTTGGTTGGAAGCGCGTTCTGATCATCGACGGCGCTGCCGTTGACGAGAACTTTGCCCTGGCCGCCCGCAACATCGAAGGCGTTGACGTGCTGCCGACGATGGGCGCGAACGTCTATGATATCCTCAAGCGTGACACGCTCGTGATCACCAAAGCGGGTATCGAAGCTTTGGAGGCCCGACTCAAATGAGCAAGTCTGAAATGAGCGCGAAACCAGAACACTACGACCTGATCAAAAAGCCGGTCATCACCGAAAAAGCCACCATGGCGTCTGAGCATGGCACGGTTGTTTTCCAGGTGGCGATGGACGCGACCAAGCCGCAGATCAAAGAAGCGATCGAGGCTATTTTCTCGGTCAAGGTGAAGGCGGTCAACACCACCATCACCAAAGGCAAGGTCAAAAAGTTCCGCGGTCGCCCGGGCGAGCGCAGCGACAAGAAGAAGGCCTATGTTACCCTTGAAGAGGGTAATACTATCGACGTGACGACGGGCCTCTGATAGAAGGCCGCGAATCCCACGGCCCCGGTCAATCCGGGGCCGTGGAATTTATACCAAAGCAGTCCAAGGGCGATTGGTTTACCGGTTTTGCCTGCCGGGCTGTGACGTAATTACCGGGGATCTTCGGAGCCCTATAAACCCAGGGTTCGCAACGCCGAACCCTCCAAAACGGAAGACAGAAAGCATGGCACTTAAGTCGTATAAGCCGACGACGCCTGGCCAACGAGGGTTGGTTCTGATCGACCGTTCGGAATTGTGGAAAGGCCGCCCCGTCAAGTCCCTTACCGTGGGTCTGATCGGAACTGGTGGCCGGAACAACACCGGACGTATCACGATGTGGCACAAGGGTGGGGGCGCCAAGCGTCTGTACCGTGTTGTCGACTTCAGGCGTGTAAAGTTTGATATGCCTGCGGTGGTTGAGCGGATCGAATACGATCCGAACCGCACCGCATTTATCGCCCTGATCCGTTATACGGACGGCGAGCAAGCCTATATCCTCGCGCCGCAGCGTCTGGCGATTGGCGACAGTGTTATCGCCGGTGCCAAGACCGACGTGAAGCCGGGCAACGCGATGCCGTTTTCGGGCATGCCGATCGGTGCCATCGTCCACAACGTCGAGCTGAAGGCAGGCAAGGGCGGGCAGTTGGCTCGTGCGGCCGGCACATATGCTCAGTTCGTGGGCCGTGATGGTGGCTACGCGCAAATTCGCCTGTCGTCCGGCGAACTTCGCATGGTCCGTCAGGAATGCATGGCCACCATCGGTGCCGTGTCCAACCCCGACAACTCGAACCAGAACTTCGGCAAGGCCGGTCGTATGCGCCACAAGGGCATCCGCCCAACGGTGCGCGGCGTTGCAATGAACCCAATTGACCACCCGCATGGCGGCGGCGAAGGCCGTACCTCGGGCGGCCGCCACCCGGTTACGCCGTGGGGCAAGGGCACCAAGGGTAACAAAACCCGCAAGGCCAAAGCTTCGGACAAGTTGATTGTCCGGTCGCGTCACGCGAAGAAAGGGCGCTAATCCATGGCACGTTCTATCTGGAAGGGCCCGTTCGTCGACGGCTATGTCTTGAAAAAGGCAGAGACTGCGAAGGCTTCGGGCAAAAGCGAAGTGATCAAGATCTGGTCACGTCGGTCTACCATTCTGCCGCAATTCGTTGGTCTGACCTTTGCGGTCTACAACGGCAAAAAGCACATCCCGGTCAACGTGACCGAGGAAATGATCGGCCAGAAGTTCGGTGAATATTCGCCGACCCGGACCTATTACGGTCACGCCGCCGACAAGAAAGCGAAGAGGAAGTAAGCCATGGCTAAGGAAAAAAGCCCCCGCCGCGTGGCCGAAAACGAAGCGATGGCCGTCGCTCGCATGTTGCGGACGTCAGAGCAGAAACTGAACCTCGTCGCCGGTCTGATCCGTGGCAAGAAGGTAGCTCGCGCTTTGGCCGATCTGACCTTCTCGAAAAAGCGGATCGCTGGCGATGTGAAAAAGTGCCTGCAATCGGCAATCGCCAATGCCGAAAACAACCACGGTCTTGACGTCGACAGCCTTGTCGTAGCCGAAGCATGGTGCGGCAAGAACCTGGTGATGAAGCGTGGTCGCCCGCGTGCGCGTGGCCGCTTTGGCAAGATCATGAAGCCGTTCAGCGAAATCACCATCAAGTTGCGTCAAACCGGGGAGACTGCATAATGGGTCAGAAGGTCAATCCGATCGGCATGCGCCTTCAGGTCAACCGCACCTGGGACAGCCGCTGGTTCGCTGAATCGAAGGACTACGGCAATCTGTTGCTGGAAGACCTGCGGATGCGTGAATTCATCCACAAGGAATGCCTGCAGGCCGGCGTTTCCAAGGTGATCATCGAACGTCCGCACAAAAAGTGCCGTGTGACCATTCACACCGCGCGTCCGGGCGTCATTATCGGCAAAAAGGGTGCCGACATCGAAACGCTTCGCAAGAAGCTGACCGTGTTCACCAAGTCCGACCTGCACCTGAACATCGTCGAAGTCAGAAAGCCCGAACTGGACGCTCAA
>JBDSXE010000177.1:0-3009 GCA_039926325.1 Paracoccaceae bacterium
ACATCCAGCTCCAGCAGGAATTGCTGGATGATCCACTCGCTCACCGGCGCATCGAAGGTCTGCAATGCGGTAGGGCCGGTGTCCCGCACCGGTAACCGAAGGCCGTAGCGCAGCATCCGCACGAGCACCTTGCGCGCGGTGGTGACGTCAGACTCGCCGCGAACATGCTTCGGCAAAATCTCGATGCGCGTGCCGCAGGGGGATTCAAGCACGCCGACATAGTTATCCAGCCGAAGCCAGCGGCGATCTTCCACCTGGACCAGCGCGGCCCCGCCCTTACGATGTCGCTGGGCCTCGCGGCAAACCCAGTCGAACGCGGACACCGAAATGCACGCCTCGTCCAGGCTGCCGACCGGGACCGGGCCGGTGGTCAGCCGGGCGTGTTCGCGGACGGTGACGAGGGTCACGCGACGCCTTGCGGAGCCTTGATGATCGCGAGGTACGCCTGAGGGTTGGTGAACGCGTCCGGATTGATCGTCCACAAGCGACCTTCCCTGGGCAACTCCACATCGTCGCCCAGGAGCTCAGTCATGTCGGTTTTGACCTGCTGCAAGAATTGCAGATCGGCGCTCTTGCGATGGTCGTTGAGTACCCAAGCGATCTTTTGCCAATCCTCGAAGAAATACTCCTGCAGCAACGGCAGCACTTGGCGACGGAATACGTCAGCCAGAAATTCGATCGGAGAAGACTTAGTCAGGCCAATGAAATACGCATGCCCCAGCGTGTAATCGCGGCCCAGCAGCACCTCGATCCGCTGATTCATCGTCGACAGCAGCTCATCCACTGGCACGTCGGCCACCACCACGCCTGCGAGAGCTTTGGCATCGGGGAGCATCTCCACAAACTCGAAACGCCGCCGCAGCGCCACATCCAACCCTGCTAGGGAACGGTCGGCGGTGTTCATGGTGCCGATCAGGTGCACGTTGCTCGGCACGCTGAAGCGTTCTTTGGAGTAAGGCAAGGTAACTTCCAGCGCCTCCGCGCAGCCTTCTCGCTTGGACGGCTCGATCAACGTGATCAGCTCACCAAACACGCGCGACACGTTGCCGCGATTGATCTCATCGATGATCAGTACGCGCGCCTCCGGCTCATGTGCTTCGGTCTGATTGGGGGCCAGCAAAGCCGCCAATCGCTCCAGGTTGATCGACCCCGGGCGCAACTCGTAAATCGTCATCTGGCTGAAACGGTTCTCCATCAGGTCGACATACGGTCGAGCTGGGTAGTACTGCCTAAGCCAGCGTACTGGTCTGCCCTGAGCAAAGTTATCTGCGCCATCGCGACCGAAATGGACATAGTCGCCTGTGACTTCGCCGATCGCGCGGAACTTCAGGTTGCCTTGGGAAACCACGACAAGATCGCCCGACTGGACACGTCGCACAAACAGATCGAGGGCGCTTACCGCATAGTCAGTCGAATTGACCTGCTCCCCGGCGCCACGCAAGCGATCGACAATCTCCGCACGCGATGACACTCCAGTCAGGTCGGCGCCGGAACCGAAGCCGAGCAACGCGATGCCTTTGGCCATGCATTCTTCGAAGATATGACCTTCGGTATTCGCGTCCCCCAGCGAAATCTTCCAGATCCGGCGCTCAGCTATTTCGATGCCTGATCCAGTCTGAGCGACGTTTCGGCTTCTAGCTGCCTCGCAGAGCAGCTTGAACACGCCATCCTCCACTTCATAGCGCAAGGCACCCGTGGTCTCATCGGTGCTGGCACGGATGCCTTCCACGAAATCCTCGTAGCTGAAACTTTGGTGGAACGTGACGAAGCGAATCAAGCCCGCTTGCGCCAGTGCGTCGAAGCGCCGCTTCAAAATCACGCGGTCGGCTTCGTTCGCGGCAAGGAACGCAGGGTCTAGAATTCGCAGCGCCTCGTTGACGGTGTGATAGGTCTTGCCGGTGCCGGGCGGCCCGTAGAGGATCTTGTTGACTGGCAACATCGAGGGCACCTTCGTTCTTGGTGAATGGGATTTTTCGCCAGTCCCCGCGACACTTGGTGCTGTCATGGCATGGCCGTTTTCGCCCACTTTCCGTATCGATGTCTTATACGTGCTGGTGGCGTTTGGATCCGCGTAAATTTCCCACACCCCATGCACGCTGGGATCATAGGGAACGAAACGCGCGTCGCGCCCCTCGTCCAGCTTCAGCAGGCGATCGTAGCGGTTTGCTGAATCTGTTCGTCTGGGCTCCTTGCCAGCTAAGTAGGATGTCCGCGACGGAGCATTAACTGCAACACTGTTGAGATCCGGTCCGACAGTTGTACGTGGAATATCGGAACGCACCTTCTTCAATTCTGCCCAGACATCGTCTACGGAGGCCGGCCGACCAAGTCTGGTAACAGCGTTGACGGCCTGTAGCCATTGCGGCTCTTGCTTATCGAGATCATTCATCATGTGTGCCTGGTGTGCCTACTAAAGCGACTACGGCTGTAGGGGTAGAACCCCAACGAACCATGTCGAGTGCAGCTTGAGCCTGCTCATGCGTGGACAGCGCAACTCGCGCCGCTGCTTGCTCAACACGTTTTCCGCACAAGTGTCTCTGTTCACCGTATCGCTCCCCCAAGGTTTCCGTCGCTAAGATAGCCTAAGACAAACAGGGACCAGCGCGGCGGCGAACCAACGCCTGTAGCGCCGGCAAAAGGGGAACAAAAATGGGTATCCTCACCGGCTGGCTTGCGCCACCCGTCGCCATTGGCGGCATCGACCACCTCGGCACGCAGTCGCCTTGCCAACTGGTTTACGCACAGTTAGTTCCGGGGATAACTAACGTCACCGACCGCGCGAGGTACTACTCGCTGTATCCATGGGTAATCTGGTCCTTCGACCAGCGGCATCCCCAGGCGGACCATGAGCAGTTTGTGCGTGCGTTCCGACGAGCCGACTTTCTGTTGACACTCGTCGCCGAGCGGCATGCGCGCAAATCGGAAGAACCAGATTTCCTGCACGGCGCCGCGATGGCGGGCCGATCGCAATTGGCTGCCGCCATGGCAAGCATGGCGGTGGACGGTGTC
>JBDSXE010000178.1:0-4702 GCA_039926325.1 Paracoccaceae bacterium
GCGCTTTTCTGACCCGCCGGACCCTGATGGCTGCCGTTCCCTCCTCTTTCCTGCCCACCCCCGGACTATCCACCGCTTTTCGCCCGCTCATCTGGGCGCAGCCGGTCGAACTTGCGGGCGTCCCGAACCTCCACCAGATCACCCCCAATCTGTACCGTTCCTCCCAACCCACCGCAGCCGGTTTCCGCAATCTTGAGGCGCTTGGAATAAAGACCATCATCTCTTTCCGGCAGACCGTCAGCGACGGCCCCCTTGCGCCCGATAGCAAGTTGACCCTGCAGCGCATCCCGATGAAAACCCGCCATGTCGCCGAAAAGTCGGGCGCGAAGATCGTGACGGTGATGCAGTCCCTGAACACCGCTCTGATCCACGGTCCCACCCTGATCCACTGCCACCACGGCGCCGACCGGACCGGACTGATCACCGCGCTTTACCGGATGCTGTACCAAAGCTGGACCCGCGAAGCCGCGCTGAAAGAGTTGATCGAGGGCGGCCACGGTTTCCACGCCATGTGGGCCAACATCCCGCGCTATCTGCTTGGCGTTGACCTGGCCGCCCTCAAATCCCGGATCGCTGCATGACAATCCCCGCGGAATACACCCAATGGAAGGCCGCCCGGCTGCAATCTTTGACGGCCGAGGATGGCTGGCTGAACCTGACCGACCGCGTGGACATCCCGCCCGGTCCGCAAACCGTCGGCAACGCCACGGATAATGCCATCATTCTGTCCCGCGGCCCCGCCCACCTTGGCACCCTGCTGCCCGGCTTTCGGTTCCAGACGCCTGATGGCATCCCACAATCATTCCAGGCTGGTAGGGGAAACCCCGAACTGCGCGTCGACCAATTCCTGCTGGAAATCCACACTGTTGATGGTCATCCCGCTCTGCGCGTCCGTGACCTGACCCTGCCGCGTGCCGTGACCTTGCGGTATTTCCCCTACGATCCCGCCTGGAAAATCCGTGCGCGATGGGAGGCACTTACGGCACCACAGTCGCAGTCCATCGACCAAAAAGGTGGCAACGCCACGACTGTCAGCCTGACCCACCGCGCCCATTTCAGCCTTGAAGGCCATACCATCACCCTGCTGGCAACCCATTGGAAGTCCGGGCTTCCGATGTTCGTCATCCGCGACCAGACCGCCGGCCGCGAGACCTATCCTGCCTCGCGCTTTCTGATGGGTGAGGATGTGACCGCCGACGCCATCACCCTCGACTTCAACAAGGCGCACAACCCGCCCTGCGCCTTTACCGATTTCGCGATCTGCCCGCTGCCGCCGCGCGAAAACATTCTGCCCTTCGCCATGCGTGCGGGAGAGTTGGCGCTGAGGTAACGTCGCGCACGCAACGTCGCACCGCGTAAATTGCCCTTGCATATTGTGCTGCCATCGCCAGATACAGAGGCGCAATACGGAGCGTGCCCATGACCTACAAAATCGCCATTCTAGGAGCGTCGGGCTATACGGGTGCAGAGCTTGTCCGCCTGATCGCCACCCATCCGCAAATGCAGATCACGGCGCTGTCCGCTGACCGCAAGGCTGGTCTTGAAATGGCAGAGGTTTTCCCGTTCCTGCGCCACCTTGATCTGCCAAAGCTGGTCAAGATCGAAGAGATTGATTTCTCAGGGATCGACCTGTGCTTTTGCGCCTTGCCGCATGGCACCACGCAGGCGGTCATTGCCGGCCTGCCGCGCGATTTGAAGATCGTTGATCTGTCTGCCGATTTCCGGCTGCGCGACCCGGACGCCTATGCGAAATGGTACGGTCAGCCCCACACCCAGCCCGCATTGCAGGCCGAGGCAGTCTACGGCCTGACCGAGTTTTACCGTTCCGACATCGCCAAGGCGCGGTTGGTGTCGGGCACTGGTTGCAATGCCGCCACCGGGCAGTTCGCGCTGCTGCCACTGATCGCCAAGGGTGTCATCGACCTTGACGATATCCTGATCGACCTGAAGGCGGGCGTCAGTGGGGCAGGGCGCTCGGCCAAAGAAAACCTGCTGCACGCCGAGCTTTCGGGCGGCACCCACACCTATTCCGCTGGTGGCAAACACCGGCATCTGGGCGAATTTGATCAGGAGTTTTCCAAAACTGCTGGCCGCCCGGTCCATGTCCAGTTCACGCCGCACCTGCTGCCGATGAACCGCGGCATCCTTGCCACTGTTTACGTCAAGGGCGATCCCGCCGTGGTCCACCAGACCCTGAAAGACGCCTATGCGGCAGAGCCTTTCCTGCGTGTCCTGCCGTTTGGCTACCTGCCATCAACGCGCGACATCGGTGGGTCGAACTACTGTCATATCGGCGTGATCGGTGACCGTATTCCGGGACGCGCCGTGGTTGTGGCGGTGTTGGATAACCTGACCAAGGGCTCGTCCGGGCAAGCACTGCAAAACGCCAACCTCATGCTGGGGATCGCGGAAACCACAGGGCTGCTGCTGGCCCCGATATTCCCGTGAGGGGCTGATGGCAGGTCTGAAGGGGCTGAAAAAGGCCCGACGCATCCAGATTATCGTGGTGGCCTTTGTCGCTCTGGCGCTGTCAACCGCGCTGATCGGCTACGCCATGCGGGACGGCATCAACTACTTCCGCTCGCCCACGCAAGTCACAACCGAACCGCCTCGGCCGGGCGAGGTGTTCCGCATCGGCGGACTCGTCGAGGTTGGTTCTCTCGTCCGGGGCGTGGGTAAGAAGATCACATTCAACGTGACCGATACCAAGACCACGGTTGCCGTTTCCTATACAGGAGTTGTGCCTGATCTTTTTGCCGAGGGTGCTGGGGTGGTTGCTTTGGGTCATATGGAACGCGGCGTATTCATGGCCGATCCAGATGGAATCCTTGCCAAGCATGACGAAAAATACATGCCCAAAGAGGTTGTCGACGCCCTGAAGGCGCAAGGCGTCTACATACCAGCAACCCCCGGCAGCTGAGAGCGCAGGCTTTCCCCAACATTAACCGATTGGCGACAGGATTGGCCCGCAAGGCAACCTTGAGGCCAACCCATGAAATCCATCCGCGAAATCGCTGAAGACATCGTCGCCCGCGAGGGTGGCTTTGTGAACGACCCCGCTGATCCCGGTGGTGCCACGAACTTTGGCGTCACCATGGGGACCATGCGGGCGCTGCGTCATGACACCAATCTCGACGGCCAGATCGACGTTACCGACGTCAAGGGGCTGACGCGGGCCGAGGCGGTCACAATTTTCCTGCGCCACTATTTCCTGCGCCCCGGCATTGCTCTTTTGCCGATGTCAGTGCAGCCAGCTCTGTTCGACATGTATGTCAACGCCGGGACCAACGCGGTCAAAGTCCTGCAACGCCTGTTGGCCCGCCATGGCCATCCCTGCGCTGATGATGGCACCATCGGTCCCGCCACCATTGCGGCGGCCAAGGCGATGGAACCTGCGGCGCTCAACAACGCCTACGGCATCGCGCGGCGCGACTATTATTACGCGCTGGCTGATGCCCGGCCTGCCAGCCGCAAATATGCATTGCGCCGAGATGGCGGCAAAGGCGGCTGGATCACCCGCGCCGAAGCCTTCCTGCCCGAAACGCTGTGGCTGACCGACGCGCAACACCACGCCCGCACCGCCGCCTGGAAACCTTGAAAGGACTGTTCATGGACCTGACCAAAATCGCCGCCAACCTTGGCTCCGCTGTCGAGGAAATCGCAGCACAAGACCGCGCCGACATTCCGCAATTTGTGCCTGCCACCGCGCAGGGCAAACGCGGCTACGACCACGTGATCGACGCTATGAACCGCCTGCCACGCCCCATTATGGCACTAGGCTCGTTGGCGATCTTTGCTGTCGCCGCGATCAGCCCCACCTGGTTCGAGGCGCGAATGCAGGCGCTTGCTGCGATCCCCGACCCGATGTGGTGGTTGCTGGGGGCCGTTATGACGTGCTTCTTCGGTGCCCGCGAAGCCCACTATATCCGGCAAAACCCGGTGGCACCCAAGCATTGAACCACCGCGCATCAAGCCCGAACTGGCTTGATGCGCGTTTCGTCGTCCTGTCCTTGACCTCGCACGGCGGCTCTGGCATCCCCAAAGCCTTGAGACAGGATTTGATCAGATGAACCTCTTCGCCGACATCCGCAGCCTTGTTGTGGCCGAGCTTACCGCCATGACTGCCGAAGGTGCCCTGCCTGCGGGCCTCGACTTCGCCAATGTCACGGTAGAGCCACCCCGTGATGAGGCGCACGGCGACATGGCCACCAACGCGGCGATGGTTCTTTCCAAGCCCGCCGGGCAATTGCCGCGCGTCATCGCGGACGCGCTTGCTGCCCGTCTGGCCAAAGACCCGCGCATTGCACTGGCAGAGGTTGCCGGCCCCGGTTTTCTGAACCTGCGGCTGTCCAACGTGGTCTGGCAGGGCGTCGTCAAAGCCGCGTTGACCGAGGGCAAATCCTTTGGCAGTTCCAGCCTTGGCAAGAATGCCAAGGTGAATGTCGAATTCGTCTCGGCCAACCCGACCGGCCCGATGCACGTCGGCCATGTGCGAGGGGCCGTGTTTGGCGACGCGCTGGCCCGTTTGCTGGCTTTCGCGGGCTGGAACGTCACGCGCGAATACTACATTAACGACGGTGGCGCGCAGGTCGATGTGCTGGCCCGCTCTGCCTACGAACGCTACCGTGAAGCCAATGGGTTGGAGCCGGAGATCCGCGAGGGGTTGTACCCCGGCGACTATCTGGTCCCGGTTGGCGAGGCG
>JBDSXE010000179.1:0-3793 GCA_039926325.1 Paracoccaceae bacterium
GGATCTGGCGGCGTATCTGGTGGCGCAGGGTTTTGGGACATCGCAGATATGGGTCATGGAGGCTTTGGGTGGGCCGCGTGAAAAATGCTGGAACATCGTCGCAGACGAACCTGATATCCAACAGATATTTGATCTGGTGTGTGTGGCTGTCGACGTGACAGGCGGTTTGGGTTTGCCGCGTTCCTGTGGCCTGTCCGACGATCTGTTTGACCATGACGGCCAGATCACCAAGCGCCCGATCCGCGCATTGACGCTATCGGCTTTGGCACCCCGGCCCGGTGAAGTGTTGTGGGATATTGGCAGCGGCTCTGGTTCGGTTGCGGTGGAATTCTTGCTCGCGGCCATGGGGTCGATCGCCTATGCGGTCGAAGCGGACGCGGGTCGCGCGGCACGCGCCCGTGGCAATGCGGAGAGTTTCGGTGTCGGTCATCGCTATATCCTGACCGAGGACCGCGCACCGGACGGGTTGGCGAATTTGCCCCCGCCGAATGTGGTTTTCATCGGTGGGGGCGCGTCGCAGGCGCTGTTTGAGGCGGTTTGGCAACGTCTGCCTAATAGCGGGCGGCTGGTGGTGAACGCGGTGACGCTGGAAACTGAGGCGTTGTTGACGGCTTGGCATGGCACCAAGGGTGGCACCATGTTGCGGATCGAACTGGCCGAAGCGCAGCCGTTGGGCACCCGGCGCGGCTGGCAACCGATGCGGCCCGTGGTGCAATGGAGCGTTGTGAAATGAGGGTGGCGGGGTTCGGATTTCGGAAGGCCACGCCGGTTGGCAGTCTGCGCGCGGCGTTGGAACTTGCGGGTGGCAACGTGGCTGCACTTGCGACAGCAGAGGCCAAGGTCGCACGATTGGCAGAGTTGGCGGCGGAATTGGGAGTGCCGGTGATCGGCGTTGCCGTGGTGGAGATGGCGGCACAGGGCGTATCGGGGTCTGACCGCGTCAAGGCTTTGTATGGCACGGGTTCGGTGGCAGAGGCAGCGGCATTGGCGGCGGCGGGGCAGGGGTCGCGGCTGATCGTGGCGCGCATGACCTCGCCCGATGGCATGGCTGTGGTGGCAATAGCAGAGGGGTCGGGGCAATGACCGTGCATTTCATCGGGGCAGGTCCGGGGGCAGCCGATTTGATGACGCTGCGGGGGCGCGATCTGATCGCGGCCTGCCCGGTGTGCCTGTATGCGGGGTCGCTGGTGCCGGTGGAGGTGCTGGCGCATTGTCCGCCGGGCGCGCGTATCGTGAACACCGCCCCGATGTCGTTGGATCAGATCATCGCCGAAATCGCGGAAGCCCACGGCAAGGGGCTGGATGTGGCGCGACTGCATTCTGGCGATCTGTCGCTATGGTCCGCGATGGGAGAGCAGTTGCGACGGTTGCGGGCGCTGGACATTCCCTATGATGTGACGCCGGGTGTGCCGTCTTTTGCGGCGGCTGCGGCGGCGTTGGCGGCGGAATTGACGCTGCCGGGTGTCGCGCAATCCATTGTTCTGACACGCACTTCTGGTCGCGCCTCGCCCATGCCAGCGGGCGAGACTTTGGCGGCGTTCGGTGCAACTGGTGCGACGCTGGCGATCCATTTGTCGATCCACGGGCTGCAACAGGTCGTAGCCGACCTTGCGCCGCACTATGGGGCGGACTGTCCCGTTGCAGTGGTTTGGCGGGCGTCGTGGCCGGATGAAAAGGTTCTGCGTGGGACGTTGGCGACGATTGTCGGGCTGGTCGGGCCAGAAATTGACCGGACCGCGCTGATATTGGTCGGGCGCGCTTTGGGGGCGACGGAATTTGCTGAAAGCCGCCTTTATGCCGGCGAATACGACCGCCGCTATCGCCCCGTCGGCACCGCGCCGCGCTTTCCGGAGGAATCATGACACCGCCTGGCCTGCTGATTTCCGCAGCCGCCTCTGGCACCGGCAAGACCACGCTAACGCTGGGGTTGGCGCGGGCGTTTCGGGATCGTGGGCTGGTGGTGCAATCCTTCAAATCTGGGCCGGACTATATCGACCCAGCATTTCACCGTGCAGCCACAGGTCGGGCGTCGTTTAACCTCGACACCTGGGCAATGGCGCCGGGGCTGATCGGCAGGCTTTTGGCCAAGGCTGCGGGGGTCGATCTGGTGCTTGCCGAAGGTTCGATGGGGCTGCACGATGGCGTGGCGCAGCCGGGTGAGATTGGCACCGGGGCCAGCGCCGATCTGGCGATTCTGCTGGGATGGCCGGTTATTTTAGTCGTCGATGTATCTGGGCAGGCGCAAACGGCTGCTGCCGTAGCCGCCGGAATGGCCATGTACCGAAAGGGTCTAACGCTTGCCGGTGTGGTTTTGAACCGTGTCGCCAGTCCGCGCCATGAAAAATTGGTGCGGGTCGGCATGGCAGAGATGGGGATCGCGGTACTAGGCGCGTTGCCGCGAAATGCGACGATCACGATGCCGGAGCGGCACTTGGGGCTGGTGCAGGCTGAGGAATTGCCGGAACTAGAGGCGATGCTGGCAGTAGCGGCGCGGTTTGTGGCGACGCATGTCGATCTGGACGCGGTATTGGCTGCGGCGCGAGGCGGTGTGGTACCCGTGGGGCAGGCCGCCCGTGTTACGCCGCCGGGGCAGCGGATTGCGTTGGCCAAAGATGATGCGTTTTCATTCATCTATCCGCATCTTCTGGACGCATGGCGGGCGGCTGGTGCGGAAATAATACCGTTTTCGCCCCTCGCGGATGAGGGGCCAGACATGGGGGCTGATATTTGCTGGCTTCCCGGTGGGTATCCAGAGCTGCACGGGGGGAGACTTGCTGCTGCAGCAACCTTCCGCAAGGGTTTGAAAGTATTTGCGGAAAGCCGTCCTGTGCATGGCGAATGCGGGGGGTACATGGTGCTGGGTGCAGGGTTGGTGGACAAGGCGGGCCAGCGGCACGAGATGGCGGGGCTTCTGGGGTTGGAGACCAGCTTTGCCACGCGCCGGATGCACCTGGGGTATCGGCTGGCGCAGCTTGATGGCCCGATCCCCGGTTATCCCACTGGGGCGCGGTTGCGCGGGCATGAGTTCCATTACTCAACGATTCTGGCGCAGCCTGATGTACCCTTGGCCCGCGTTTCCGATGCCGATGGGGTCGAAGTTGCGGAAACCGGATCGTTGCGCGGCAATGTTTCGGGGTCATTCTTTCACCTCATCGCAGAGGCGTCATGACCGGGTTCGTGTCCTTTGTCTCGTCAGGTCCGGGTGACCCGGAATTGTTGACAATCAAGGCGGTAGCGCGGATTGCTGCGGCAGATGCGGTGTTGTTCGATGACCTGTCCGCAGGGCCGATATTGGCCCATGCACGGGCTGACGCGGATTTGGTCAGCGTCGGCAAGCGCGCAGGGCGGGTGTCGCCGAAACAGGATCAGGTTAGCCGGTTGCTGGTCGAATATGCACTGACTGGGGCGCGGGTCGTGCGGTTGAAGTCGGGCGATGCGGGCCTGTTCGGGCGGCTGGAGGAAGAGATCGCGGCGTGCCGCGCAGCTGGCATCGGGTTCGAGATTATTCCCGGCGTAACCAGTGCGGCGGCGGCTGCGGCTGCGGCGGGGATTCCTCTGACTCGGCGCATGACGGCACGGCGGGTGCAATTCATTACCGGGCATGATGTGACGGGCGAATTGCCGGACGACTTGAACATTTCGGCATTGGCCGATCCGTCCGCCACAACGGTAATTTTCATGGGAAAACGGACCTTTGCGGGCCTCGCATCACGTCTGATGGCAGCGGGTTTGGGCGCGGACACGCCGGCGATGCTGGCGGAAAGTGTTTCAACGCCAGATCAGAAGCTGCATC
>JBDSXE010000180.1:0-7096 GCA_039926325.1 Paracoccaceae bacterium
ACCCCGAGCTGATGAAAAAGGTCCGTGACAAACTGCTTGAAGCCAAGCCGAAATGGCTGTCGATGGACTATGGCATGACCCCGAAGATGTCTAACAACGACGTCATGGCCTCGTTGTACTGGAACGGCGCGATTTTCCGCGCGCGTCTGGCCAACCCGGATGTGAAATACGGCTACCCGAAGGAAGGCTACCCGCTGTTCATGGATCAGGTTGCCTTGCTGAAGGACGCCAAGAACGTCGACAACGCGTATAAATTCCTGAACTTCATCGCCGAGCCTGAGAATGCCGCGCTGATCTCTGCCTTCGCGCGCTATGCCAACGGCATTTCGGGATCGGAACAGTTCATGCCTGCCGACATGAAGGACGCGCCTGAAATCGTGATTCCGGCAGAGTTCAAGGACAAGGGCCATTTCCTGACCGGCTGCACCGGCAAGGCGCAGGACTATATCACCGCAATCTGGACCGAACTGAACAAGTAATCCGGGTCTTCGACCCTGCCGACAGGAGCGGGGGGGTTCACACCCCCCGCACCCCCCGTGGGATATTTTTGGACAGATAATATATGCGACTTTCTGAACGCCCGGCCTCCGATCTATCGCGGATGATCACTGCCCGCCAAACATCCCCCTCCGAAGTCATGGCCGACCATTTGGACCGGATTGCCGAAATGAACCCTGCGATCAACGCAGTGATTTCCTTGCGCGACCGCGACGACCTGATGGCCGAAGCCCGCGTTGCCGACAATGCGCCATCCCAAGGCTGGCTACACGGCTTGCCGCTGGCGGTGAAAGACCTGTGCGCGACCAAGGGTCTGCGGACCACATGGGGCTCGCCGCTGTTTGCGGATTTCATTCCCGAAAGAGATGACCTGCTTGCAGCCAGAATGCGCGCTGCCGGGGCGATCTTCATTGGCAAGACCAACACGCCGGAATGGGGTCACGGCAGCCACAGCTTCAACCCGGTCCACGGCGTCACCCGCAATCCCTATGACCGGACTCGCAGCGCAGGTGGCTCTTCCGGGGGTGCCGCCGCCGCCCTGGCTGCGCGCATGACCCCCGTTGCCGATGGCTCCGACATGATGGGCAGTCTTCGCAACCCCGCCGCGTTTTGCAACGTCTACGGCTTTCGCCCGACCTGGGGTCTGGTGCCCGGCGATGCAGAGGGGGATACGTTTCTTGCCACGCTGGCCACCGAAGGCCCGATGGCCCGCACCATCGAAGACGTGGCCCGACTATTGCAAGTACAGGCCGGTCCCAACCCCGAAGTGCCCTTTGATCGCCTCGCTGAACCATTCGCGGACCTGTTGCACACCGATCTTACGGGCAAGCGGATCGGCTGGCTTGGCGATTGGGGTGGTGCTTACCAGGTCGAGCCGGGCATCCTTGACCTATGTGAAACCGGGCTACAGGTTTTCAGCGATCAGGGCGCCATCGTCGAACCCCTGGCCGCGCCCTTTCCCGCCGAACAGTTGTGGCACGCGTGGACGACATTGCGCGCCATGCTGAACAGCAATGGCATGAGGGCGCTGTATGACGACCGCGCCAAACGCGCCCAACTGAAGCCCGAAACGGTCTGGGAAATTGAGCAGGGGCTGACCCTGTCGGCGGAAGCCGTCTACAACGCCAGCTTGATCCGTTCACGCTACTACGCCCACATGGCGCGGCTGTTTCGGCGATACGACGCCATCGCCTTGCCCTCGGCGCAGGTCTGGCCCTTTCCGGTCGAATGGCGCTGGCCGCAAGCCATCAACGGTCACCACATGGACACCTATCACCGTTGGATGGAGGTGGTCATTCCCGTCAGCCTGATCGGACTGCCCGCGCTGTCGATCCCGGTCGGTTTCGGCGTAAACGGGCTTCCGATGGGAATGCAACTGGTTGGCCCGGTCGGTGCAGATGCCCGCATCCTTGCGATGGGGCAGTCCTATCATCTTGCAACCGACTGGCCCGGCAAACGGCCCCCGAAACTAGACTAGACTTGCCGACTTGCTGCGGCCGACCTATTCCTGCCCGTAAAGGGGGCGGCAATGTTCATCTATCGTCTGTTCATGGCGTTCGCCCTGCCGTTCTTGCTGCTTTGGCAGTTGCGCGGCCCCAAAGGCACACTGCCTGAACGCCTTGGCCTCACTTACCCCGCCAAACCCGGCCCAAGCCTTTGGCTGCACGGCGCGTCGAACGGCGAAATCACCTCCGCCCGCTGGCTGTTGGAATGCCTGATCACCGCCCGCCCCGATCTGCAAATCCTCGTCACCTGCAACACGCCCACCGCCCGTGCGATGGTGCGGGGCTGGAACCTGCCCGGTGTGACCGCAGCCTTTGCACCCATCGACAGCGCTTTTGCGACGCATCGCGTGCTAAACCGCTGGCACCCCCACGCCCTGATCTCGCTGGAGGGAGAGCTGTGGCCCAGTCGCCTTGCCGCTTGCCACGCTCACAACACCCCCGTCATTCTGCTGGGTGCCCGCATGTCGGCACGCTCGTTCCGGCGCTGGAACCTGATCCGTCCGCTTGCAGCCAAGGCCCTTGGCACGGTCGCCCTCGCCTCTGCCCAAGACCCGGCATCACGCGAATATCTAAGCCAACTTGGCCTGCCCAAAACAGCCTTCGGCCCGGATTTCGACCTGAAAGCGCAGGCCGCCGCCCTCTTGCCGCCCGCCCAATTCCAACTGCGTGAAACCCGCGCCCACTGGCTGTTGGCCGCCTCCACGCATGATGGCGAGGACGCCGCAATCCTTGACGCCTTCAAGAACGCCCCGAACTTTACGCACCTGATCATCGCCCCACGCCACCCTGCGCGCGCCACCGCAATCGCCGCCCTTGTCACTGCGCGCAACCTGCCGTTTACCCGGCGCTCCACTGGCGCGATGCCATCGACTGGCGTTTTCCTCGCCGACACGATGGGCGAGATGGACCTGTGGTACGCCCGCGCAGGCGCTTGTATCATTGGCGGTACTTTTGCCAACAAAGGTGGCCACTCCCCGTGGGAGCCTGTCCGTTTCGGCTGCGCCATCCTGCACGGCCCCAGTACGACCAACTTCGCCAGTCCCTTTGCCACGCTGGATGCGGCCGATGCGGCCCTGCCCGTGACGGCCCAGACCCTTGCTACCGCCTTGCAGACCCTTGACGCGCTGCAGCAAAACCGCCTGTCCGATGCAGCAAACGGCTGTTTTCGCGCCAAAATGAATACAGATGCGCTTGTCAAGCAACTGTTAACAATTTCAGGTGTCTAACCGAACTGCTGACTTGCAAAGCATTCGCAATGTGCCATGTTAATAGCCAGAGCAAAAGTCCGCACAAGACGGGCTCGGTTGCAGATCTCGCAGGCCAAATGAATATGTCTATTTCGAAACCCATTTCCGCAATTCCTGATGGCACTTCATTGGCAGCTCAGGTCGCAGCTTTGTGTTGGCGTATGCACAAGCGCGGAATTGAAGTTTTGCTGATCACCTCACGCGATACCGGTCGCTGGGTCATCCCGAAAGGCTGGCCGATTCCCGGCCTGGACAACGCACAATCCGCCGCCCGTGAAGCGTGGGAAGAGGCCGGCGTCGAAGGCCAGACCTTGGACCAGCCGCTTGGCCGCTATCTTTATGACAAGATCGCCCGCCCTGCTACCGCCCTGCCATGTTCGGTAGCGGTATTTCCGTTGCAGGTCAAAACCCTGAGCAAGCGATTTCCCGAACGCAAGCAACGACGCCGCAAGTGGTTTAGCCCGTCTGAAGCCGCCCTGCTGGTAGCAGAGGCCGAATTGCGTCAACTGTTCGAGATGGTCGCGTTGCGCCCGAACCTGTTGGGAGTGCCGGGCGTTGAACAGTTGGAAATCGCGCTGCGCTCGACTTGACTTACGCGGCGAAATGTCCAGTTACCAATACAGGGGCCACTCCGGCCCTTCTAGAATTGGCCGCGCAATGATCCGTTACGCCCTGAAATGCCCAGACGACCACGGCTTTGAAAGCTGGTTTCAATCGGCTGTTGCGTTCGACGGATTGCGCGCATCCGGCCACCTGTCCTGCCCGGTTTGTGGTTCTGCGTCGGTCGAGAAAACGTTGATGGCCCCGGTCATTCGCCCCGCTCGCAAAGCGGGTGAAGCGGCACCACCGACCCTCAGCCAGCCCGAAAATGACCGCGAGCGCGCCTTGGCCGTGCTGCGCGCGAAGGTTGAGGCGAACTCGGAATATGTCGGCATGAATTTCGTCACCGAAGCCCGCGCAATCCACGATGGCGACGCACCAGAACGGTCGATCTACGGCGAAGCCCGCCCGGATGAGGCGATCAAGCTGCTGCAAGACGGCGTGCCAGTGGCACCTCTGCCGTTCATGCCAGCCCGCAAGGCGCACTGACTGTCGAAATCGCCCGAATGAAAAAGGGGCTGCTTTCGCGGCCCCATAGCGTCGTCGATTTCTCTCTCGTCTTTCTTCGCCACTGCCTCAAGCGGTTTCGATCCGCTCAGATCTGCTTTTCTGGCATCTGAACCTTCAGGCCATCCAGCGCCGCGGAAACCTTCAACTGACAGGTCAGACGCGACCGCACCGGATCGGGATTCCACGCGAAATCCAGCATGTCCGCCTCCATCGCGTCTTTCTTCGGCAGGCGGTCCACCCACGCCGGATCAACATAGACGTGGCAGGTCGAACAGGCGCAGGCACCCCCGCAATCAGCCTCGATCCCTGGAATGCCGTTGTCGCGCGCGCCCTCCATCACCGTCAGGCCATTAGCGACCTCGATGATATGCTCGCGCCCGCCATGTTCAACATAGGTGATCTTCGCCATCGCCGTTCCCCTTCGCTATCTGTGGTTATCTAGCCCAAGCCTCCCCCGGCTGCCACCCCCCTCAATCGCCGTGCAAGCCACCTGAAAACCCGCACGCCCGCGATCCGCCCGGACGGCTTTCCCGCCCGCGGCTTTCGCTCTATGCTGCGGCGAACACGCCGGAACGGAACCGGGGCAAACGGGACGCTGGCACAATGGCATTTATCAAGCTGACAGGTTTTCTAGCCTGCATTTGCCTGTCAGCCTGCAGCAATCCCATCCCGGTAGAGGCGCCGCAGACCAGCGATATGCGATCAGAACTGATCCATCTGAACAGTCCCGGCCCCCCACCTGGCCCGGACGGAACCTGCTGGGGCAACGACGTAACACCCGCCGTGATCGAGACTGAAACCGAACAGCAGCAAGCCACCCCCGAAGTGCGGGACGAGGCTGGCAACATCACCACCCCCGCCAGCTATCGTACTGTCAGCAAACAAAAAATGCTGCACGACCGCGAAAAGGTCTGGTTCAAGACACCCTGCCCCGCAGAGATTACACCGGACTTCATCGCCACACTGCAACGTGCCCTGAAGGCACGGGGATTGTACCTGTTGCCGCTGACCGGCGTGATGGACGACGCAACGCAAGAGGCGGTCCGCCGCTATCAGGCATCGCGCGGCTTCGACAGCCCGATCCTGACTCTGGCCGCCACCCGCGAGCTTGGCATCGTCGCGACCTCGCTGTCTGAAATCAAGTAGAACAGGCCGACATCAAATAGAATAGGGCGGCAGGTTTCCCCGCCGCCCTATCAAATTGCATTTGCCTACTGAATCGTCAGCGCCACAAAACGTGGATCGCCGCCATGCCGCACCAACAACAGCAGCGACTTGCGCCCGGCATCCTTGGCCTCGCTCAGCCGGTCCTGGATGTCCTGCAGCGTGACAACCGGCTGTTGCCCCGCCTCGGTGATCACATCGCCTTCGCGCAGGCCCTTGGTATACGCCTCCGACGCGACATCAACCTTTGAGATGACAAGGCCCTTGTCGCCCGTCGTCATGCCCAGACCCTGCGTCATGTCATCGGTCATTGGCACCAGCGTCAGCCCCAGCACGTCCGCTGACTCCGGTTCCGCCGGTTTTGCCTTTTCTGCCACCGGTGTGGAGTCTGCCTCGGCGTCTTCACGACGACCCAGCTTGATCGACAGCGTGGTTTCCTTGCCCGCGCGCATCACGAGAACCGGCACCTGTTCGCCAATCGGCGCATCCGCCACTTCGCGCACCAGACCACGGCTGTCTTTCACATCCTGATTGTTGAACTTCAGGATCACGTCGCCCGACAGAATGCCGCCGTCCTTGCCCGGACCGTCCGGCACATCCGTCACTAACGCACCCTTGGCCTCCGCCAGACCCATCGCATCGGCCACATCCTGCGTCACGTCCTGAATGCGAACACCCAACCAGCCGCGCCGCGTCTCGCCATATTGACGCAGCTGATCAACAACCTTGCTGACCACGTTCGATGCCATCGAGAAACCGATGCCGATCGACCCGCCGGATGGTGACAGGATCGCGGTGTTCATCCCGATCACCTCGCCGCTCATGTTGAAAAGCGGCCCGCCGGAGTTGCCCTTGTTGATCGCAGCGTCAGTTTGCAGGAAATCGTCGTAGGTGCCGTTCAACTCTCGTCCCCGCGCGGACACGATGCCTGCGGAAACCGAAAAGCCCTGCCCCAGCGGGTTGCCCATCGCCACAACCCAGTCGCCAACCCGCATCTTATCGCTATCGCCAAAGCCTACAAACGGCAGCGGCTCTGTGCTTTCGATCTTCAGCAGGGCCACGTCGGTCTTGAGATCGGTGCCGACCAGCTTTGCCTTGAAGGTCTTGTGGTTGAACGTCTCGATCTGAATATCGTCCGCGCCCTCGATGACGTGGTTGTTAGTCACAATGTAACCATCGGCAGAGATGATGTAGCCCGATCCCAACGCCTCTGACCGTTCGGGCTGCTGGTTCTGCCCGCCGCCGCCCTGACCGTTCTGATCCATGAAATCCTGAAAGAACTTCTCGAACGGTGATCCGGGCGGCACCTGCGGCTGCCCGTCGGCCGGGGCGGCAATCACCGACGACGTTGTAATGTCCACGACCGCCGGACTGAACTTTTCGGCAAGATCGGCAAAACTTGCGGGCACGGCCTGCGCGTAGGCAGGCATGACCGGGGCTGCCATCAAAGCCAGCCCAATCCCGAATGCCATAAGCGCGCGTTTAGGTGCGGAAATACTGGCGGGTGCGGCAAGACTGGTCGCCTGCTGTCGTGGCTGCAATTTAGTGACGGTGTCAGTGTGCGGCACGTTC
>JBDSXE010000181.1:0-2783 GCA_039926325.1 Paracoccaceae bacterium
AGCCGGATCAGGCAGGCCGCGACGGTCGATGAAAATACCGTGCCTTTGGCGGAGTTCCTTGATATTCCCGTCGAAAAGGCGCGTGAGATTGCGGCGACTGAATATCTGTTTCTGGACTGAACCCATGCACACCTATGACCCTTCGAACATCTTCGCTCGTATCCTGCGCGGCGAAATTCCGAACAAAACGGTGCTGGAAACCGCCAATACCTTGGCCTTCCATGACATCCACCCGCAGGCCCCGGTGCATGTGCTGGTGATCCCGAAAGGGCCTTATGTGACCTTTGACCACTTTGCCGCCGAAGCCTCGGCAGAGGAACTGGTCGATTTTCACCGCACCGCCGCTGCGGTCTGTACCATGCTGGGGATCGCCCCGGGCGACGGTTATCGCACCATCTCGAACGCGGGCGAGCATGGCTTGCAAGAGGTGCCACACTACCACCTGCACATCCTTGGCGGCAGGCCCTTGGGGCGACTGGTCGAGCGGGCATAAACCGCAAGGTTCGGGTCGCCCGCCCCTGCGTCCGCGTGGCAAGAAGGCGTCCAACGAAGGAGGCCATCATGCCAGTCACATTCCATCCCATCCCCACCGCAATCGTCCGCGCCTATCAGTCCGGCGGCCCCGATGCCAACGGCCAGCTGCCAGAGCGCAAAGTCTCAGTCGGCGATGGCAACCCGTGCCGCCATTGCCTAAAGCCTATTCCAGCGGGTGCCGGGATGTTGGTGCTGGCCCACCGCCCCTTTCCCGCCTTGCAGCCCTACGCCGAACTCGGCCCGATTTTCCTTTGCGCCGATGCGTGTCAGGCGGGCGGCGGCACGGCGCTGCCAGAGGTTCTGTCATCACCGGATTACATCATCAGAGGCTACGGACCTGATGACCGGATCGTCTATGGCACCGGGGCGGTAGTACCCACCTCGCGGATCATTGCGGAGGCGGAGGATAGGCTGTCGGACGACCGGGTGGCCTATGTCCATGTGCGTTCCGCGCGGAACAACTGCTATCAGCTGCGCGTGGACCGTCAGTAAAGCCGCTCGCCTCGCGCCAGCATCGCCACATATTCCGCGATCTTTTTCGCGCGGGTTTCGGGGCGTTTTGCTGTCGTCAGGCGGTAGTAGATGGCGTAGCGGTTTTTCGTGTCGAGTATTTTCAACGCCTCTTGGGCCTTGGGATCGGCAGCCACCGCGTCCAGAAAATCATCCGGCAGGTCGGCATTCTTGCCGCCAGAGTAGGCGGTTTCCCATCGGCCATTTGCACGCGCCGCGGCGACCTGCGCCAGACCAGCCGGGGTCATCCGACCCTCTGCGATCAGCTTTTCGGCGTGGGTGATGTTCTTCTGGCTCCACGCGCTGCCGGGCTTTCGCGGGGTAAAGCGTTGCATCCATTGGGTTTCGTTCAACGATTTCTTGACCCCGTCGATCCAGCCATGTGCCAAAGCTTCGATCACCGCCTGCTCCCAGTCGATGGACTGGACGCCTGAACCTTTGCGATGGATCAGCAGCCAAACCTCTTTCGCGTCGGGGTGACTGGTCAGCCACTGTGACCAATCAGCAGGCGTGGCGAACGGGATCGGATCGCTCAATGTGCTGCCGCCCAATTAAGCCCCTGACCCGCCTCGACAATCAGCGGCACCTTGAGGTGGACCGCCGGATGGGCGGCCCCTTCCATCGTGGCCTTGGCCGCCACGATCAGCGCATCCGCTGCCCCTTCGTCCACCTCAAACAGCAACTCGTCATGAACTTGCAGCAGCATTTTGGCGGGCAGTTGTGCGATGGCGGCGGGCATACGGATCATGGCACGGCGGATCACATCTGCTGCGGTGCCCTGAATGGGGGCGTTGATGGCGGCACGCTTGGCAAAGCCCTGCGCAGGGCCCTTGGTGTTGATTTCCGGCGTATGAATTTTGCGACCGAACAGAGTCTGGACGTAGCCATTGCTCTGCGCGAAGGAAATCGTCGCGGCCATATACTCTTTGATCCCCGGAAAACGCTCGAAATAGCGGTCAATAAATCCTTGCGCCTCGGCCCGTGGAATCCGCAGGTTGCGCGCCAGACCAAAGCCGGAAATGCCGTAGATGACGCCAAAGTTGATCGCCTTGGCCTGACGCCGAATGTCTGGCGTCATCTGGTCCAACGGTACGTTGAACATCTCTGATGCGGTCATGGCGTGGATGTCGATCCCATCCTTGAAGCTTTGCTGCAATGCCGGAATGTCAGCGATATGCGCCAGAATCCGCAGCTCGATCTGCGAATAATCCAGCGATACCAGAACGCGGCCCTTGGGCGCGACAAACGCCTCCCGTATCCGGCGGCCTTCCTCGCTGCGAACCGGGATGTTTTGCAGGTTGGGGTCAGTCGATGCCAAGCGACCTGTGATGGCCCCGGTGATCGAATAGCTGGTGTGAACCCGGCCAGTTTCAGGGTTGATATGCTCTTGCAGCGCGTCGGTGTAGGTCGATTTCAGCTTGGCCAGTTGCCGCCAGTCCAGCACGACACCCGGCAATTTATGCTCGGTGGCCAAGTCTTCCAGCACATCGGCCCCGGTGGCATAGGCCCCTGTCTTGCCCTTTTCGCCACCCGGCAAGCCCATCTTGTCGAACAAAATCTCACCCAACTGCTTGGGGCTGCCGACGTTGAACGACCCTCCGGCTAGCTCGTGAATCTCCGCCTCCAGCCCAGCCATCTTTTGTGCGAAGGCGTTGGACATCCGGCTTAGCGTGTCACGGTCCACCTGAATCCCGGCCATCTCCATCTCTGCCAGAACCGGCACCAAGGGGCGCTCCAGC
>JBDSXE010000182.1:0-4519 GCA_039926325.1 Paracoccaceae bacterium
TCCCGTTCGTATTCGTCCCACGTACCGTCAAGCGCCTGGCTGTATCCGTAAGCGGAGCTTTGGCGGCCCATGGGAATGACACCAAGCATAAACTGATGCGGCGTACGGGCGTTGCCGACAAACTTGGATTCCTGATGGATCATGGCCATCTGAACGTAGATTGGCACGCCCCACTTTCGCTGGCTCGCCTTCATCGCCGCCAGATACTGCGGACGCTGTGCGATGATCGAACAAGCGTCATCCAGATTGCGGGGCGCCGAAAAGTTGCCCCCGCCACAAGAGGCAAGGAAAAGCAACAGGATCGACGCACGGAGAAGTCTGCTCATCTGCCCCTCGTACGTTTCTTTTGCGACACGATAGGCGAAAAATCCCCTTTGGGAAATGGGTAAGGTCAGGCCGGACAGTCACAATTTCGGATTTGTCGTCTATCGGCGTCAGACCGCTCAGATCAGCAAAACCCCCGGACTATGGGGGTAGTTGGCACAGACTGTTTCCCTTCTGTACCACCGCGAAGATTTGCAAAATTACGCTTACAGGAATACTAAGCAAGTATTGGGGGCACTCACCGATGCTGAGAACCGCGGCAAAGTATCACATTGGTCAGGTGTTGCGTCATCGCAAACACCCGTTCCGTGGTGTCGTGTTCGACGTCGATGCGATGTTTTCCAATACCGAAGAATGGTACGAAAACATCCCCGAAGAAAGTCGCCCCTCCAAAAACCAGCCCTTCTATCACCTTCTCGCCGAAAATGACCAAAGCTACTATGTGGCCTACGTTTCCGAGCAGAATCTGGTGCCGGATGAAACCGGTGAGCCTGTGTCGCATCCGGATTTACCTGACCTTTTTGGCGACTTCGAAGATGGCCGTTATCCTTTGCAGTTCCAGATGAACTGATCCGGTTTGCCGCCACTTACCTATCCGTAACCTCTGGCCGCTACGCTGCTGCGTGATCAGGAGGAGTGGGTGTGATGGAATTGGTAAGTGAACGGCGCGGCAAGATCATAGTTATCCGGGCGATGGCCGAACGGATCGACGCGGCAAGTGCCATACAGTTCAAAGAGCGGATGCGTGAAATCATTGAAATCCCTAGTGAAAGGGTGGTTTTCGACATGTCCAAGGTCACCTTCCTTGACAGTTCCGGCCTTGGCGCCGTCGTGTCGGTGATGAAGTCGCTTGGCCCGACCCGAAAGCTGGAACTGTCGGGGCTGACCCCGACTGTGGAAAAGGTCTTCCGCCTGACGCGTATGGATTCGGTGTTTCTTATCCACAAGGTTTTGCCGGAAAGCCTTCGGCATGCTGGCTAAGCGACACGCGGACGCGCTGCAGTCGATGGAAACAGCGGTGGAGGTGCGTATCTCTATCGACACCAATCTGCTGGCTGTTCGCATGAGTTTGCAGAGGCTGTTATCATCCACCCAGTTCGCGAAGCTGACCGATGACAGCAAAAGCACCGTCGAAATCGTGCTGGCAGAGGCGCTGAACAATGTCGTCGAACACGCGCAAACCCAGCCCGGTGACTGCGTCAATCTCATTGCCGTTTGCCGGCTTGACACCCTGAAATTCACCATAAGCGACAATGGCTTACCAATGCCCGGTTCTCGACTGCCGTCAGGTAGTCTGCAAAGCTTGACCAGTTTGCCGGAAGGTGGGTTCGGGTGGTTCCTGATTCGCCGCCTGTCGCACAGCGTTACATACCGTCGCGTCAAAGGGTGCAACATGCTCAGCTTTTGTGTTGCCGTGGACTATGTTTCGTAAGATGGGCCATTATTTCCTTTTTAGCGGTTCGGCCGTCAAAAAGTCTAAATCCGCGCCAACCTCTGCCCGTCAAAGCACTCATAAAGGATGGGTAGCTGCATATAGCTTCCCTCGGCGCTGTGGACGATAGCCCCCACCCAGTTCGCGGCGCCGAGGCTTCACTGTTCTTGGAATCTCCATCGAACATCCCTAGGGTCAGCGCCTGAAGGGGAATTTTGCATGCGTGATTTTCAAATGCCGGGCCGTTCTGCTGTCTATGCGGCCAACGGGATGTGCGCCACGTCGCACCCATTGGCTGCCAAAGTGGCCCTCGACATCCTTCAGGCGGGCGGCAATGCGGTCGACGCGGCCATCGCCGGTGCCATACTGCTAGGGATATGCGAACCGCAGATGACAGGACTAGGCGGCGACTGCTTTGTGCTGCTGAAGCCTGCCGGGTCCGAAGACGTGATTACTCTGAACGGTTCTGGCCGAGCGCCCAAGGCTGCATCGGCCGCCGCACTGCGCGACCGTCAACTAAGCGCCGTCCCATTGCGGGGTGCCGATGCTGTCACCATACCCGGTGCGGTGGACGCATTTTGCAAACTTTCCGCAGATTGGGGCAAGCTTGGGCTGGACCGTATCCTTCAACCCGCCATCCATTATGCCGACACAGGTGTCCCGGTCGCCCCTCGCGTTGCTTTTGACTGGGCCGAAGATGCTCCCGCCCTGAACGGCGACGCAAAAAACTTTTTCTTGCTGAATGGCAAAGTGCCCCAGGTCGGTGAAATTTTCCGTGCCCCCGGTCAGGCTGAGGTGCTGCGCCGCATCGCCGCCAACGGGCGTGCCGCATTCTACGAAGGCGAAGTGGCGGACGACATGATCGCCTCGCTGCAAGCGGCTGGTGGCAATCACACATTGGACGACCTTGCCGCCACCGCCTGCGCATACGGCAAACCGATCAGCGGCACCTACAATGATCACGAACTGTACGAACACCCGCCAAATGGTCAGGGTGCGACGGCGATCCTGATGCTTAACATCCTGAAACATTTCGAATTCGGCGGGATGGACCCTTTCGGCAGCCAGCGCGCGCATATCGAGGCTGAGGCGACGAAACTTGCCTACGACGCCCGTAATCGCTTTATCGCCCAAACCTCGCCCCGCCTTGACCATATGCTTTCGCCGGACACCGCCGCGCAACTGGCGGTTTTGATCGACCCGAAACGCGCCATGCCAAGTGCCAAACCTTTGACCGAAGCAGTCCACAAGGACACCGTCTACATCACGGTCGTCGATCGCAATCGCATGGCGGTGTCCCTGATCTATTCGGTGTATTTCGGCTTTGGCTCTGGGTTGGCCTCAGCAAAATTTGGCATTAACTTCCAGAACCGTGGTGCCGGATTCACTTTGGCAGAAGGTCATCCGAACGAATTGGCCGGCGGCAAACGTCCTGTGCACACGATTATTCCGGCGATGTTGGGCAAAGCCGGCAAGATCATCATGCCGTTCGGCGTGATGGGCGGCGCTTATCAACCCTGCGGCCATGTCCGTTTTGTAACCAACCTAATCGACTACGGGATGGATCAGCAGGCCGCCGTCGATGCCCCACGCAGCTTTTCCAGTCCCGATGGCATGATGGTTGAACGTGGTTATTCCGATACGGTGCGCGCCGAACTGGCGCATATGGGCCACGACGTGTCGATCCCGGCAGAGCCGTTGGGCGGCGCCCAGAACATCCTGATGGCTGATAGCGGTGTTCTGATCGGCGCTTCTGATCCCCGCAAAGATGGTTGCGCGATAGGATACTGACATGGATTATCCCGAAATTACCGCAAGCATCCGCGCCTTGACCCACGGCGAAACCGATGCAATCGCACTGATGGCTACTGTGGTCTGCGAGATTCACAATGCCCATCCATTCGCTGACTGGACCGGCTTTTACCGTGTCATTGCCCCCGACCTGATGAAGATCGGCCCGTACCAAGGCGGTCACGGCTGTCTTGTCATCCCGTTTTCGCGCGGCGTCTGCGGTGCCTGCGCCCGCACCGGCCAGGTCCAGAACGTGCCGGATGTGCAGGCTTTTTCTGACCACATCGCCTGTGCCGCCTCGACAAAATCCGAACTGGTCCTGCCGATTTGGAATGGCAAAGGGCGCCTGCTGGGTGTGCTGGACATCGACAGCAACACCCCCGCCGCATTCACAAAAGCTGACGAGGCGTGGCTGGTGCCGCTGCTGGCCGAAGTATTTGAAGGGGCAGAATGATGCAGGGCTCCTGTCTGTGCGGTGCGGTCACTTACGTTGCCGATGAACCCCTGCGCGCGATCGTCGCTTGCCACTGCACGCAATGCCGCAAGACCTCGGGTCATTTCTGGGCGGCAACGTCCGTTCCGATGGCGCGGTTTCACCTAGGCAAAACCGATGGGCTGTGTTGGTATCGTTCCTCGCCGGCCGCGATGCGAGGTTTCTGCGATCAATGTGGGACCAGCCTGTTCTGGAAACCGGACGACGAAGACCGCATGAGCATTTCCGGCGGCTCGCTTGACGGCCTCACCGGCCTGAGCATTTCGTCCGACATTTTCCTTGAGCACGCCGCCGACTATTACACCACGCCACAACCTACTGAAATACTTACGGGATCTTGCCTCTGCGGAGCCAACTGCTTCACATTGCCCGGTCCTATGGGCGAAGTGGGCGCCTGCCACTGTACCCAATGTCGCAAGCGGTCGGGCCATTTCTCGGCATCCTTCGATGCGCCAGAATCGTCGTTGACGTGGTCCGCC
>JBDSXE010000183.1:0-5478 GCA_039926325.1 Paracoccaceae bacterium
TGAACCCGGCCGCGCGCGGGTTGCCTGCTGAAAACTTGCAGCGTCAAACTGTGCTTGAATCTGCCCTGCCGGGCGACGTGCGCGGTGTTGTGACGGGGCTGGATGCCGGCGAAACGGCGGTTATCGCGACCGCTGCCGGGCAGCCGGAACTGATCATGCTGTGCAGCCGCAAGCCACATTCGGACGTACCGCCTTCACGGGACGACGTTCGGAGCACAATTTTGAACACTAAACTTGGGCTGCTGGCCGCTGCCTATATGGAAGAGCTGCGTTCCGAAGCGATCATTCGTCAACCATGACCACCGCACCACTTCCAATCGCCATGACCTGTGGCGAACCGGCCGGGATTGGACCCGAACTTGCCGTAGCCGCCCGCCGTCTTCTGGGTGAAAGCGTTCCGTTCTTCTGGATCGGCGATCCGCGTCATTTGCCAGCTGGCACGGCGATCGCTGAAATCACCGATCCTGTCGATGCTCTGTCAGTACCGCCCACAGTATTGCCGGTTCTGCCGCACGCATTTGCCGCCCCAAACATTCCGGGTCAACCTAATCCAGCCAATGCCATCGGGGTCATCGAGGTGATCGCCCGTGCCGCCGCACTCGTGCAGGCCGGACGTGCCTGCGCCGTCTGCACTGCGCCCATCCACAAAAAGGCCCTGAAGGACGGCGCAGGCTTTGCCTTTCCAGGCCATACAGAGTTTCTAGCGCACCTGGCGGGCAATGTGCCGGTCGTCATGATGCTCGCCTCCGACACGCTGCGGGTTGTGCCGGTCACGATCCACATTCGATTAGGCGACGTGCCAAATGCGCTGACGTCCGAATTACTGGAACAGACAATACGCCTGACCCACGCGGGGCTGATCCGCGATTTCGGCCTGATTGCACCCCGACTTGCGATTGCCGGACTTAACCCGCATGCGGGCGAAGGTGGTGCTATGGGTATGGAAGAAATCACGCTTATCATCCCCGTTCTGGACCGGCTACGCGGCGAAGGTTTCGACCTTCGCGGTCCGCAATCTGCCGACACAATGTTTCACGCCCGCGCTCGGGCTAGCTATGACGCAGCGATCTGCATGTATCACGATCAGGCGCTGATCCCCGTCAAAACGCTCGATTTCGATGGCGGGGTCAATGTGACCCTTGGCCTGCCGTTCATTCGCACCTCGCCAGATCATGGAACCGGCTTTGACATTGCAGGTAAGGGTATTGCGCGCCCGGATAGCCTGATTGCCGCCCTGAGGATGGCCGCCAAAATGGTCGCCGCTCGCAGATGAAGGGGCGCACTGAATGGCAATGATCGACGGACTTCCCCCACTGCGTGTGGTGATCAAGGCGCATGATCTGGTAGCCAAGCGGCAATTAGGTCAAAACTTTTTACTAGACCTGAACCTGACCGCCAAAATCGCCCGAATGGCTGGCGATCTGACAAACTGCGACGTGCTAGAGATTGGGCCGGGACCGGGCGGCCTGACCCGAGGGCTGCTGGTAGAAGGTGCGCGGCATGTCGTCGCGGTTGAAAAGGATCCGCGGTGCATTGCCGCTTTGCAAGAGATTGCCGCGATCTACCCGGGCCGTCTGACAATTCTTAATGCCGACGCGCTGGAGATTGATACCACCGTACACCTGAAGCCACCCATCCGTGTTGCCGCCAACTTGCCCTACAACGTGGGCACCGAACTATTGATCCGTTGGCTGACGCCACCGCAGTGGCCGCCATTTTGGCAAAGCCTGACCCTGATGTTTCAGAAAGAGGTGGCGGAACGCATCGTCGCCCGCCCGCGCACCGAACACTACGGCCGGCTTGCGCTGCTAGCGCAATGGCGATGTGATGCGAAAATCGTGATGCACCTGCCACCGGAAGCTTTCACCCCCGCGCCCAAGGTTCATTCCGCCGTCGTCCACCTGACGCGGCTGGAAAAGCCGCGCTTTCCGGCCAATGAGGCCGTGCTTAATCGCATCACGACGATGGCTTTCGGCCAGCGCCGTAAAATGCTGCGCTCCAGCCTCAAGGGGTTGCGTCCTGACATCGAAGCAAAGCTGATCGAGGCTGGAATAGCGCCTACGCAAAGGGCTGAAGAGATCAGTTTGGAACTTTTTTGCGCTTTGGCGCGTGCGTTGGAATAACGAACGGCCCGCACTTTTGGCGCGGGCCCCTCAAGATAAAAGTACTAGTCCGCTACTTTGTCTTGCGTTCCGGTAAGCAGATCGGCGCCACCTTCAGCTGGTTTCTTAGGAGCGCGGCTGCGGCTGCGTGGTTTGGGCGCTGTCGCGGCGACAGGTTCGACCTGCGCCGCAGCTTCAACAGCCGGCATTGGCGGCATCATTGTTGACACGGGTGCGGCAACCACTGGCTCTGCAACCCGTTCCTGACGTTCGACCCGCTGCTGATCGATCCGAGGCGGATAGGGGCGGCGCTGTTCTTCACGCGGACGGTCAGTGCGTGGGCGATCATTTGGGCGGTCATTGCGGCGCTGCTCGTCGTGACGAGGCTGACGCGCTGCGGCTTCGGGCGTTTCCACCAGACCGGCATCACGGTCGCTGCCTTCATCGACCAGCAGGTGGCCGCTGATTGTCGGCTGTTCGTCCTGCCGCTCATCCCGAAAGTCGCTGCGATACTCCGGGCGGTAATCGCCACGGTCATCGCGCCGCTCATTCTGGCCAGGTTGTCGGTCGCGGGGCTGGTTCTGCCCGCTTTGGTTGGAATTCTGACCAGAGTTTTGGCCGTTCTGCCCACCATTTTGATTGCCATTCTGGTTGTTCTGCCCACCATTTTGGCCGTTCTGATTGCCGTTCTGACCACCGTTGGGCTGATGATATTGCTGACGCTGTTCCTGCTCTGCCGCCATCTCGCGGTTCGCCTCGGCCAGCAGCCGGGTGTAATGTTCTGCGTGTTGTAGGAAATTCTCTGCCGCCACCCGATCGTTCGACAACTGGGCGTCGCGGGCAAGAAACTGATATTTCTCGATGAGTTGAGCCGGGGTGCCACGCACCTTGCCTTCGGGGCCAGAGCTGTCGAAGACGCGGTTGATGATATTGCCGAGGCTGCGCGGGCGGTTCGTTTTCGAACGCGAACGGGACTTGGAAGAGCGCATTGGGTCCTTTGATCCAGATATCCGCTTGACCTGCGCCAGACACATTCCGGTGTCATTTCCCAAAAAAACGGGCGCTGCAGGCAAGGACGGGTTGGCACACGCATCAGGCTTGACCCGTCTCAGGCCCGCCCCGCTGCGCATTAGTTGAATAACCATGACGGGCGGCTTCTGACAAGGACTTTCTTGGAGATAATGCAGCACGACATCAAAAACCACGTTAAGGCCGCCGAAATGCCACCCAACGCGCGACTATTCTGATTTTATCGCCCGTACAACGCGATCACGATCGTCGAAGTCTTTGACAATTTGCACCTGTTGCAATCCTTCGGCCTCAAACATTGCAGCGACCGCCCGCCCCTGACTTGGCCCGATTTCGACCATTAGCCGCCCCCGCGACAACAGCAGTTCAGAAGCTTCTGTCACTATGCGCCGATATGCGGCCAAGCCGTCGCCACCGGGGGTCAATGCCAGATGCGGTTCCCAGTCGCGCACCTCGGGTGTCAGACCAAGCATTTCATGGGCGGCGATGTAGGGTGGGTTTGACACGATCAGATCGAAGCGGTCACGCACTCCTTGGCACCAATCGCCAAGCTGAAAACTTGCGCGAGCGCCAAGGCCAAGGAGCGCCGCATTTATCCGGGCAACCTCAAGTGCCGCCTCAGAGATATCCGTGCCCATCCCCACGGCCATTGGCATATCCAAAAGGCAAGACAACAAGATACATCCCGACCCTGTCCCAAGGTCCAGCATCTTGGCAAAGGGTTGCTGCAAGGCCGCAGCGACGAGAATCTCGGTTTCGGGGCGCGGGTCTAGTACGTCGCCGGTTACCGTAAAGCTGCGGCCCCAGAACATCCTTGTGCCCAGAATTTGGCTGACAGGTCGCCGTGAAACTCTGGCATCCACCAGCGATTCAAACCGTTCGACCGCATCCGCCGAAACATCTTCCGCCAAATGCAGCGTCAACCGGTCAGCAGCCACTCCCATCGCGTGCGCCAAAAGAAGTCGCGCATCCCGAACTGCATCCTCTACCCCGGCGTCCTTCAACCGCGGGATCGCATTTCGCAGCAGTTCGGTCCCGATCATCCCTCCATCTCGGCCAGTTTCGTCGCCTGATCATGGGCGATCAACGCGTCGATCACGGCGCCAAGATCACCGGCCATGATTTGCGACAGCGAATAAAGTGTCAGGTTGATACGATGGTCCGTCATCCTGCCTTGGGGAAAATTGTAGGTTCGGATGCGCTCGCTGCGATCCCCCGACCCGACTTGCGCCTTGCGGTCCGCTGCTCGGGCGTCGTCCACCCGTGCCCGCTCCAGCGCAAACAACCGCGACCGCAGCACTTGCATCGCCATCTCTTTGTTGCGGTGTTGCGATTTTTGGGCGGAGGTGACGATCATCCCGGTCGGTAAGTGTGTGATTCTAACCGCCGAATCCGTGGTGTTGACGTGTTGGCCGCCCGCTCCCGATGCCCTCATGGTATCAATGCGAATGTCTGATGGCGGGATGATAAGATCAAACTCCTCCGCTTCAGGCAGTACGGCGACAGTGGCAGCAGACGTGTGAACCCGCCCCTGAGCCTCTGTTTCGGGAACCCGTTGCACGCGATGGACGCCGGATTCGAACTTTAGCCTGGCGAAAACTCCGTCGCCTTTTACGCTGGCCGAAACATCCTTGATGCCGCCCAGATCGGAATCCTGCTGCTCCAGAATCTCAAAGGTCCAACCCTGCCCCTCGGCATAACGCTGATACATCCGCAGCAAATCCGCCGCGAACAATGCCGCCTCTTCGCCGCCTGTGCCCGGACGGATTTCCAGGATGGCGGGTCGCGCGTCAGCCATATCCTTGGGCAAAAGCGCCAGTTGCAACCGTTGCTCCAACTCTGGAATTCGCTGGCGTAGGGCAGGCAGTTCTTCTTCTGCCAACGCCTTCATCTCTGGGTCCGCCAGCATGATTTCCGCTTCAGCTACGTCGTCTAAAGCCCTGCGGTAACTGGAAATTTCTTCGGCCACCGGTTTGATGTCGGAATATTCGCGCGAGATCTTGGCAATCTCTGCAGGTGATGCGCCAGCGTTCAACCGCGCTTCGAGAAACTCGAAACGCTGGGTGATCTGGGCGAGTTTGTCTAAGGGGACCATGCCCGGGGTTTGGCTGTTTGTTCAACCTTGGTCAAGGGTGGTCAGCCAAACCTTCAGTCGCGCCGCGTTAACCCCGAAATCACCGTTGCCGTAACGTTGACGCGAAAAAATGTCGAGCTGCGTACCCTCACCCAAATGTTTGGTTTCAGCGGTGATATAATCCGGGTAACCCATGATTTTCGACCGACTTATCCATGTGATGCGACCATCGGCGGCCGAACCCACAAGAAATTGTGTCCGCGGCGTGGCCAG
>JBDSXE010000184.1:0-3956 GCA_039926325.1 Paracoccaceae bacterium
CCATACGTAGTCTGAAGATCGTCGAGATGTTGGCGCGTGAGGGTCTGTCCGTGCAGGGCCACGCGGGCCTTGTGCCGCGCAAATCCATTGCAACGGGCGGATTGCGCGCCATGGGCCGCACAGCGGAGGAGGCATTGGCGATTCTGGCGGACGTCCGCCGCTTGGAAGACGCCGGTGCCGTCGCGGTCGAGTTGGAATGTGTCGCTGCCGAGGCTACAGCGGCCATCAGCGCCCACACAAAGCTGATCACCCACAGCATCGGGTCAGGCTCCGGTGGCGACGTGATCTTTCTGTTCACCGCCGACATCTGCGGCGACAATCCCACTCCGCCACGCCATGCGCAGGCATTCGGCAATTTTGGCGTGATGCGCATCGCCATGGCAACCGAACGTCAGCGGGCTTTGTCAGCCTTTGCCGAGGCCGTCAGAACCGCCACATTTCCCGACGCTTCCGTCAACGTCGCGATGCCACCCGCCCAGATTGACCTTTTGAACGAAGCCCTAGCCCGCCTGAGGCCCTTGCATGAGTGAGCCCACAATGACCAAACAACCCTCCCCACCACGTCGCGACATCTGGAACCATCATCCCGCCTTTCCAATCCAAGATTCCGCGCTTTTCGCGTGGCCGCTCAGACCTAAGGCAGCGTTGTGGTGGTTGACAAAACGGTGGGTCCAAATCACATCGGGCACGCTGTTTCTGGCGACGGCTGTGATCATATGGACCTGGTTCCAACCCTCAGACACCGCGATGCAACACCTCGCACCCGGCTGGATTCTGACGATCTGGCTGCGCAACCTGATCCTGATCTCAATCTATGCCGGTGGGCTGCATCTGTGGCTGTTCACCTTTTCCATGCAGGGCGAGCGGCTTAAATACGATTCAAGGCCGATGATGAAGAACAACGGCAGCTTCACGTTTCGCGATCAGGTCAAAGACAATATGTTCTGGACCCTGACGAGCGGCGTGGCGGCATGGACGTTGCTGGAGGTGTTGTATTTCTGGGGCCGCGCCAACGGTGTGATCCCGACCATGCCCTTTCACGGGGCCGAGGGTTGGTTTGTCCTGTGGCTTCTGGTCGTGCCGCTGATCGGCTCAATGCATTTCTACTGGGTCCACCGCCTGCTGCATTGGCCGCCGCTGTATGACCGCGTGCATTCCCTGCATCACCGGTCAATCAACATCGGGCCGTGGTCGGGGATATCGATGCACCCGGTGGAAAGTCTGATTTATGTCACCTCGGTGCTGATCCACTTCATCGTGCCGACGCATCCGGTGATCTTTCTTGTCCACATCTACATCAAGATGATCGGCCCCGCCTTCTCCCATGCCGGGTTTGAAAGCGTGGTGGCAAAGGATCAAAAGATGGTCGGCGCGGGCGACTTTCATCACCAGCTTCATCATCGATTTTTTGAATGCAATTACGGCACCGCCGAGGTTCCGTGGGACCGCTGGTTTGGCTCGTTCCACGACGGCACGGAAGCGGCAAACGAACGGATCAAAGAGCGTCGCCGCAAGATGTCGCGCCGATAATTTCTATCGTAACCGAAAGAAAGTCATATGATAGCGCCTCGAGGCGGAGTGTCGCTTGGCATATTCTGAAGTTTCCATAGTGTTCGGTAAAGGCCAAATCCTGCCTCCGAAACCAAATTAACGCGTAATATCAAAGACTTAAAAAGAATAGTATTTCGCTCGTCTTTTGTCGTTCCAAAAACGTGTCAACGCCATGTCAACGTTTGACGAGTCCCCCCTGAAGATGGGGGACTTTTTGCGTTTGGGGCTAAAGACTGCCTACTGGTGCGGTCTCATTCCCCTAGCGATCATCAGGTGGTGAGCCTGATGGTGCATTCCCAATGTCAGCACCCCGATGAAACCCATGCCATTGATCTTGACGGCATCGGCCTCAGCTCCTGCCACCGTCAGTACTGAGCCGCCATCAATTTGGCTCGCCGTCAAGGTCCAGCCATTTGCGCCGTTCATTGTAGCGGCGTGGGCCATCACCATCCGGCGAATGGAAGCCTGAACTGCAGGGTTCGGCGAAGTGACGTTGAAACTTGCCCCGGTCGGTGTCGAAGTTGCCGCAACCTCGGCATGCAGGGTCACGTTGTCCATATTAATCAGATGTTGTCGCAGCGCCTCGACATTGACCTTCGACCAGTCGGTGGTGGGGTCGGCATTCAGCACTTCGACGATCTGGGCAATTGCGGCGAAGGCGGATTGGCCTCCCTCGGTCACACCAGCCGCATCGCCGGACATCATCGTCATCATTGCGGTGTGATCCATTTTTGATGGATCCATCGGCATGGCCCGGTCGCCAAGCGCGACCGTAGGCAAAAGCAGAGCGAAGGCTACGGAAAGCAGGCGCATGGTTTGATCCTGAAAGTTATGACCCTAATCTTGCGGCAAATCAGATGTGCGGTATATGATATTGATCATGTCCGCTGATCACACACGCTTGTTCGCCTTGCCAGAAGCCACCGAACGCGCCTTCGGCCCGGCGACGCGCTTTTCTTTGCCGGCGATCCTGTGCCCAGCTTGCGCTCATAATTGACGGCCAGGTTCACCTGCTGCGCCGCACCATGGATGGGGCAAGCATCATCCTGCAATCTGCAGGTCCGGGCGAAGTTCTGGCCGAGGCATCGGTATATTCGCCGAGCTGCCACTGCGGGGCGGACGCCGTTCAGCTCTCGACAGTTCGCCTTCTTTCGATCCGCACCTTTCGCAATGTATTGCGCGACCAACCGGATATGGCCGAGGCTTGGGCGGCGCATCTGGCACGCGCGGTGCAGGCGGCCCGCTTTCGCTCCGAAATCCGTACCCTGCGCAAAGTGTCAGAACGGGTTGATGTCTGGTTGAGCGAAGGCCACACCTTGCCCGCCAGAGGGTACTGGCAACACCTCGCGTCCGAACTTGGCGTGACGCGCGAGGCGCTCTACCGCGAACTTGCCCGGCGGCGCTAAGGTCTGGAACACCAGGACCTCGTCGGCTACGACAGTGGACTGTGCCAACGGCGGAGTAAATTCCAGCCACTGGACCGTGCAAAACCAGACCAGTTGCGGGGCACCGAGCGCCATGGCGCGCGCGCTCAAGGTACCGAGCTGGTTGACTCTGTTTGCGGCCAAGGGTGATGCCTTGTGATAAGTGTATTGTAGCCTTCGGCTGGCATCGAAAACCGGGAAAGGCAGAAACATGTGGAACGAGCGGTTCAGCGGCATTGACTATCTTTTCGGAACCGAACCAGCTGATTTTGTGGCACGGGAAGCATTGCGCTTGCCAAAGTGTCAACGGATCCTGAGCGTCGCGGATGGCGAAGGGCGCAATTCGGTCTTTCTGGCCGGGAACGGCCACTGGGTCACTGCCATGGACGGTTCGGATGTCGGCGTGGCCAAAGCCCGGCGCCTCGCTGCCGAACGGGGCGTTTTGGTTGACACACATGTTGCGGATATCGCGACTTGGGATTGGCATGCGACACCTTATGACGTTGTTCTGGGTGTTTTCATTCAGTTCGCCGGACCTCGTCTTAGGGCAGACATCTTTCGGGGCATGCAGGCGGCCCTGAAACCGGGGGGGCTTTTGCTGCTGCACGGCTACACACCGGAACAATTGGCCCACAACACAGGGGGGCCTAGGGCTGTCGAAAACCTTTATTCTGTCGATCTCTTGGTTGACGTATTCGCAGAGATGGAAATCCTCAAATTGGAAGTCTATGAGGCGGAACTCTCAGAAGGGGTGGGGCATAGTGGACCCTCTGCCCTGATCGACCTCGTGGCACGCAAACGGGGCGATTAACGGGCCCAGCCCGATTCGCAGACACCGACGAAACCGCCCCAAGGAGCCTTGATATGCCGTCGGCCAAGACGAACACCAAGGATGTCGCACGCGGGCAAGAAACGCCAATAAGCGAGGGTTCATGGCCCGATGTTCGCAACTCCGAATGGGGCCTGATTCTCATCGCGGCA
>JBDSXE010000185.1:0-3561 GCA_039926325.1 Paracoccaceae bacterium
GTCTTTATGCCCAGGATATCGCAGGCTCTCGCGCCCATGCGGCGATGCTGGCCGCCACGGGTATTCTGACCAATAAGGACGCTGACGCGATCGGGGAAGGCCTGCTCACGGTGTTGTCAGAGATTGAGAGCGGTAAGTTCCAGTTCCGCACCGATCTGGAGGATATCCACATGAACGTGGAGCACCGCCTGAAAGAAATCATCGGTGAGCCTGCTGGCCGTCTGCACACCGCGCGCAGCCGCAACGATCAGGTCGCCACCGACTTTCGCCTGTGGGTTCGCGACCAGTGCGACGCCGCAACGCAGGGCCTGACCGCCCTGATGCAGGCGTTCTTGACCCAAGCCGAACAGGGAGCCGATTGGGTGATGCCCGGCTTCACCCACCTGCAAACCGCGCAACCCGTGACATGGGGCCACCACATGCTGGCCTATGTCGAAATGCTTGGCCGCGATCGCAGCCGCTTTGCCGATGCCCGCGCCCGCATGAACGAAAGCCCGCTCGGTGCCGCCGCCCTTGCCGGTACCTCGTTCCCCATCGACCGCCACATGACCGCGCATGCCTTGGGTTTCGACCGCCCCACCGCCAACTCGCTGGACTCAGTCTCCGACCGCGACTTCGCGCTGGAATTTCTGACGGCCAGCAGCATCTGCGCCATGCACCTGTCCCGCTTTGCCGAGGAACTGGTGATCTGGTCCTCCGCCCAGTTCCGGTTTGTCAAACTGTCCGACAAATGGACCACCGGGTCGTCCATCATGCCGCAAAAGAAAAACCCCGACGCCGCCGAACTGCTGCGCGCTAAACTTGGCCGCATCCTTGGCGCGACGGTTGCCTTGTTCACCATCATGAAGGGCCTTGCGCTGACCTATTCCAAGGACATGCAAGAGGATAAAGAGCAGGTGTTCGACGCCGCTGACACGCTGATGCTATCGCTGGCCGCGATGACCGGCATGGTTGGCGACATGACCGCCAACCGCGACGTGCTGGCTACCGCTGCCGCCAGCGGCTTTTCCACCGCCACCGATCTGGCCGACTGGCTGGTCCGTACCCTGAACCTGCCCTTCCGCGAGGCGCACCACGTCACCGGCACGCTGGTCGCCTTGGCAGAAAGCAAGGGCTGCGACCTGCCCGACCTTTCGATCACAGAGATGAACACAGCCCACCCCGGCATCACGCAAGAGGTTTACTCGGTTCTAGGTGTGCAAAACTCAGTCCGTTCGCGCACATCCTATGGTGGAACCGCCCCAGATCAGGTCCGCGCCCAGATCGTCCGCTGGAAAAAGCTGCTGGCCAAGCTAGATAGCTACCATTCGTCCTAACAGATCGAGGTTTCCCATGCTCCGTATTGCGTTTCTGGCCTGTGTTGCCCTTGCGGGCTGCAATCCCGTCACAACGACCACCACCACCGTCACGCCCGGCACGGTTGTCCCCGGCACGGCTATCGCACCAGCTGCTGTCACGACGACCAGTTATTAGTCGCCCGATTTACTAGGTGTCTGATCGGTTTGATGGCATAATTGCCTCTGACCGGCTGCGGCACCAAAGGCCACGGTGCAGCGGTCCGTTTCGGACACTACGGCATTCTGTGCCGCCCTATGTCATCTTTGGCCACGCCAGATTTGCTGTCAGTAATTGAGGTTTGAATGATCCGCCTTGCCTTGCTCGCTTTCCTGACCCTCACCGCCTGCGGTGCCGACGGCGCCCCCGAAAAACCGACCGCCGCGACGCCCGCAAACGGAGTCACCATGTCAGGCAGCGGTTATCTGGGCGTGGGTATGACCGCGACCCCGTAACGGTTGCGGCGCTTGGCCCGTCTGATATACCCCCGAACCAACTAGGGCGGGGGCGCACGACTTGGACCATTTCCTATACAAGAACGGCCACCTCCATGCCGAAGACGTTGCGCTTTCCGATATCGCGGCCAGCGTTGGCACCCCGTTCTATTGCTACTCCGCCGCCACCCTCACCCGGCACTACAAGCTGTTTTCCGAGGCTCTGGCCCCCCTGCCTCACCTTGTCTGCTTTGCGATCAAATCCCTGTCCAACATCGCGGTCCTGAAACTGCTTGGTGATCTTGGCGCTGGCATGGATGTGGTTTCCATCGGTGAATACCAGCGTGCCAAAGCCGCTGGCGTCCCCGGCGACCGCATCGTGTTTTCCGGCGTCGGCAAGACCCGTGACGAAATGCGCGCTGCACTGCTTGGCGGCATCCGGCAGTTCAACGTCGAATCCGAACCCGAACTGCGTGCGCTGTCAGAAGTTGCCACCGCGCTCCACAAAACCGCCCCCATCGCGATCCGCGTCAACCCTGACGTCGATGCCAAAACCCACGCCAAGATCGCCACCGGCAAAAGCGAGAACAAATTCGGCATCCCCATCGCCCGCGCGGCCCAGGTCTATGCCGAAGCCGCCCGCCTGCCGGGTATTCAGGTCGTTGGCATCGACGTCCACATCGGCTCGCAACTGACCGAACTCGCCCCGTTTGAACAGGCGTTCCAGAAGGTCGCCGAACTGACCACGCTGCTGCGCTCGCAAGGTCACACCATCACCCGCCTCGACCTCGGCGGCGGCTTGGGCATCCCTTACGCCCGCTCCAACGACGCGCCCCCCCTGCCGATGGACTACGGCGCGATGATCAAACGCACCCTTGGCCATCTGGATTGCGAGATTGAAATCGAACCGGGACGGCTGATTTCCGGCAACTCAGGTATCCTCGTGTCCAAGGTGATCTATAACAAACAGGGCGAGGGTCGCGATTTCCTGATCCTGGACGCCGCGATGAACGACCTTGTTCGCCCCTCGATGTATGACGCCTATCACGACATCATTCCGGTCAACGAACCCGCCGCGGGTGCCGAAACTGCCGCGTACGATGTGGTAGGCCCGGTCTGCGAAACCGGCGACACCTTTGCCAAGGCACGCGATCTTTCGCCGCTGGCAGAGGGCGATCTGGTGGCTTTCCGCTCAGCGGGGGCCTACGGTGCAGTGATGGCATCGGAATACAACACAAGACCACTGGTGCCCGAAGTGCTGGTACAGCAGGATCACTTCGCCGTCATAAGGGCGCGACCGTCCATTGACGAAATCTTGAAGCGGGATAGCATCCCGGAATGGCTTTAAGTCCTTGCAAGCATTTTCGGCTTGGCAGGATAGTCGTCTGACGATTTGACGATGGCATTGAAAAGGCTGACCAAGCGGAACGTATGGACGAAGGCAAGCCCGAACAGGCGCTCAAACGGATCGAAGGCCCGCTACGCCTGACCCATCTTGGGCTTTGGGCGGAACGGTTGACCCGTGCGTTCTGGCCGCTGTGGACGATAGTTATCGCCGCCCTTGGTGCGCTGTCGTTTGGTGTGCAGGACTACCTGCCGCTAGAGGCGGCGTGGATCGCCATCGTAGCGACCTCGCTTGCCCTCGCTTGGGCGCTGTATCACGGGCTCCGCACATTTCGCCGCCCGACCCGTGACGAGGCGCTGACGCGGCTTGACGCCAATCTGCCGGGCCGCCCCATCGCCGCCCTGCGTGACAGTCTGGCCGTAGGTGCCGCCGATGCGGCGTCCCAGC
>JBDSXE010000186.1:0-4556 GCA_039926325.1 Paracoccaceae bacterium
CACCGGGTTGCGGTGATGTATCTGGGCAAGGTGGTCGAGATTGCCCCGACCGAGGCGCTGTTCACAGCACCCCGCCACCCATATACCGCCGCGTTGCTGCAAGCGGCCCCTGAGATTGACCCTGCGCGGCGCACCCGCGTGGTGGCGGCCAAGGGCGAGTTGCCCAGCCCGATCAACCTGCCCGCAGGCTGTCTGTTCAGCACCCGTTGTCCCTTGGCCTTTGACCGCTGCCGCAGCGAACGCCCGGTCCTGATGGCTCGCGGCCCCGGCCAGATGGCCGCCTGTCACCTGACCGAATTCGGCTTGTCCGTTTCAGAAAGCCCCACATGACCTATGCCACCTTCCGCTCGGCCATGGCCGGGGTGAATGACCTTTTGTGTACCGTCAACCTGATGTCTTGGGATGCCCGCACCGTCATGCCTCCGGGCGGCGTCGCCTCGCGCGGGTTGCAGACGGCCACGGTCACCGGCCTCGCCCGCGATATAGCGACGGGTGACACCATGGCGCGGGCATTGGGTGGCGCAAGGGTTGAGCTGGTGGCGGCTGACCCGGATGACGTGCGGCATGTCGAACTGGCACAGGCCGAGGCCGCGATTGCGACATTGGCGCGGATCCCGGCCGCACTGATCCGCGAGATGGCAGAGTTAAAAACCACCGCCCATGCTGCCTGGGTTGATGCGCGGCAGTCCAATGATTTCGCGACGTATGCGCCGCTTTTATCCCGTATGCTGGCAATGCAGCGCGAGGTTTCCTCGGCCATCGGCGGCGGGTCGCATCCCTATGACCCGCTGCTGGGCACCTTTGAACCGCAGATGACCCTGGCTGCCCTGCGTCCGATCTATGCGCGGCTGAAAGACGCGCTGATCCCGCTGATCACGCGTGCCAAAGCCGCTCCGCCGCCACGCAGTGACTTCCTGGCGCGCAGCTACCCCATTCCCGCACAAAAGGCCTTTGCCCTAAGTATCGCTCAGCGCATGGGGTATGACCTGTCGCGCGGGCGGCTGGATGATACCATTCACCCATTCGAAATCTCGTTCACCCGCAATGATGTGCGCATCACCAGCCGCTTTCGCGAGACGTGGTTGCCGGGCGGCATGTTCGCACTCTGGCACGAAGCGGGGCATGGCATGTATGAGCAAGGCGTTGCGGCGGAACATTCCCGCAGCATCTTTACCACCGATCTGGTCAATCTCTATGCAGTAGGCGGTGCCAGTTTTGGCTTGCATGAAAGCCAGTCACGTCTATGGGAAAACCGTGTGGGCCGGTCGCAGCAGTTCTGGGACTTGCATTTCCCTGAACTGCAAGGCCATTTCCCGCAGCAACTCACCGATGTCACGGCCACCGAATTCTGGCGATCGGTCAATCAGATCCGCCCCAGTCTGATCCGGGTCGAGGCGGATGAGTTGACCTATGACCTGCATATCATCCTGCGGTCCGAGATCGAGGCCGATTTGATGACCGGCGATCTGGAGGTGGCCGACTTGCCCGCCGTCTGGGCGGCACGGATGCGCGACTATCTGGGGCTAGAGGTGCCGGATGACACGCAGGGCGTCTTGCAGGATGTGCATTGGTCGCAGGGCTATGTCGGGTCCTTTCCGACCTATACTTTGGGCAATATCATGGGTTCGCAGTTCTTTGCCAAGGCAATGACCCAGCCTGCAATCGCAGGCGGCCTGCTGCAGGGCGAATATGCCCCGCTGAAAGACTGGCTGACCGACCAGATTTATCAACATGGCCGCCGATTTACGCCGGGCGAGACTTTGCAGCGGGTCACGGGCGGGGGCTTGGACCCCGCGCAGTATCTGGCCGACCTGACCGCCAAGGTGGATGCAGTGCTGGGCTGATCCTTTAGCCCGCAGCTGAAATCTCGGCTACAAGGTCGGCCGTGGACATGGTGCGGCAATAGCCTGCAAAGGCACCTAGTGCGGTTTGGTGGCGGGTTAGGGTATGCGTGGCGCAGCCGTCTGAAACGCAAATGGGATAAAAGCCCCGGTCGGCGGCATCGCGCAAGGTATGGTCCACGCATTGATCGGTCAGAAAGCCAGTGACGACCAAGGTATCGATGCCGATATTGCGCAGCAGGTATTCGATATTGGTCGAATTGAAGACTCCAGAAGACGTCTTGGGCAGCACGATATCATCGCTGGCAGGCGGTAGTTGGTCCAGCACTTTGGCGTCCCATGACCCTTTTGCGATGAAGAATTTGGACAACTTGTAATCCAGACTTCGGTCGCGGCCATCGGCGGTCAGGTTTTCCATCACGGTATACATCACCTCGGCGCCTGCTGCGCGAAAGGCTATGCACAGGGCTTGCAGGTTCGGGATCACAGTCTCGCGCAGGGTTTCGTCGAAATAGGGATAGTTGGTGGCGACATCGAGGTTCCAGACACAGTTCTGCGTGTCGACCAAAAGAAGGCAGGTCCGCTTGGGGTCAAAGGGGCGTCGGCGGGACAGGGTGGAGTCTTCGGGGCGTTGCATGGGGCACCTGTTGTTAGGGAAAGAAGGACAGTCCGTTCGTCCGGCGGGGCGATTGCCAGATCCCGCCGCGTTCGCCGCGGTCTTCGAACAGTCGGGCAATGGCCAGTAGGCGTGACTCCACGGGCATGCCGGCCGCATCAAGGCCCGCGGAGATGGTCACGGCGCACAAGCCGAGAAAGCTGACGACGCAGGTGTTGCGCAGCATTTGGAGGTTCAGCACGGCATAGGGCGCTTCATCTTGCAGCAGTGCGACGGAGGGCGACGTCAATGGGACAGTTGGGCTGACGATCACGTCGCAGATGTCGAACACGGCCGCCACCTGCACTGGTAGCTCGGCATAGCGGGCCTTGCGATACAGATAGCGCCACGCCTCAAGCGCGCTGCCATCCTCCATCCGGCGGCGGACGCCCGGGTCGAGCGTATCCAACCAAGCGGGCAGAGTGCCGTTCAGAAAGGCGAATATTTCGGCGGACACTATGCCGCCATAGTGATAGTTCTGACAGACCTCAGCCATGCTGGGCAGTGACAGGTCGGTCAGGGTGGCACTGGTGTGCTCGATCAGCCGCAGCGCCTGGGCCATGCGTTGGGCGATGCCGGGGGAACAGTCTTGCGAGAAGAATGGCTCCGCCACGCCGATTCGGAGGGGAGTGTCTGGTGACAGATCGGGCAGGCGGGGGGCATCCAGTTGTTCAAAGGCAATGCCTGCGCCATCGGAGCTGCGGGTCAGCAGGCCGGGGGTGTCGAAGCTGGGGCTGAAGCGGACGATGCCCTCGCTGGACCGGCCTACTAACATGGTTTTCAGGCCGACTGTGCCGGTTAGTCTGGTTGGTATCCGCACCGATCCGCCTTTGTCGGTGCCAAAGGCCACACGTGTCGAGAGTTCTGCCACCAAGACACCAGCTCCGCTGCTGGACCTACCCGGCGCGCGGTGGGTGGCGCGGTCACGGGGGTTCCACGGTACGGGGTGGTGGCAGCTGGTGCCAAGGCCACCAAATGCGAACTCGACTGTATGGGTTTTTCCCATGATCTCGGCTGATTGGCGGCGTAGGGATTGAGTGACTGGCCCTACTGTCGCGCGTTCGTCAGGTAGAGAGCACGGCGTACCGGCAAAGGTCGGAAGTCCCGTGATGCCGTTCAGGTCCTTGAACGGAACTGGCACACACTGCAAGTCGCCAAGGTGCCGGCCAGCGGCAAAGGCTGCATCCGCCGCTTGTTCTTGTTGAATGGCTTTTTTGGGCGTCCAGACGAAATAGGCGTTCAGCGCGAGTTCAAGGCGGGCGATGGTCTGGGCCACAAGATCGACGGCGCGCGAGGAGCCATCGGCCAGATTGCGGCCGATGTGGCGCAGGCTGTGGTCCACAGGGCAGGAGGTCATCGCCGAGGTTTCCCAATCGCGGCGCGGACGGCGTCTTGGGTTGGCATCGTGCCGATGGTGCGGAAGGCGTCGACGAAGAGGGTGAGGGTGTCTGGAAGGGGAAAGACCTCGGTCAGGGCGAAGCCCATCTGCAACAACGCCAGCGAAAACCGGTCCTTGGCAATGGCGGCGTCGGACTGCGCCAGCAGACGGTCCACCAGACTGCGCGTCAGAAACAATATGCCGTCGCGGTCAGCCAGCACCCAGTCATCCGGCATCACGGTTACGTCGGCAAACCGGGTCGGACGGTCGCAGGCAAACGGGATCAGCGTGGCATGGGCGGCCAGAGGTGCGATGCCGCGCGCCTGAATGGGCAGGCCCGACAGAGCCAACCCGTCCAGATCGCGCACGGCACCGTCCACGATGGCGCCGTGCGCGCCCCGTTCGCGCGCGCGCGTTGCAAGCATGTCGCCCAGCACCGCCCCCGCCATCGACCCTGCGGCACAGAGCACCAGCACCTCGCCCACACCCCCCCCGTCAATCACCGCGAAGTTTGCGGGTGGCCCCGGTTTGCGCAACTCAGGACGGCCGGGCAGGAATTCTACCAGCCGCACCGGACCTGCCATGGTGGCCAGGGGGGTCATGGGGGACAGGCCCACTGCCACCCGTTCGGCCAAGGGCTCGCCTTTCAGGATGTCGCAGGCGATCGTTGTTGGGATGCGGG
>JBDSXE010000187.1:0-3183 GCA_039926325.1 Paracoccaceae bacterium
TGTTTGGAACCTTACCGGACCGTTGGACGTTAGTTGGCGCTGTGTTGATTGTCGGGTCTGGCCTTTTCACTTTGGCGCGGCAAAACTCAACCCGCCAGCAGGTCAAAAGCATTGGGTAAGCCGAGAGAATGGTACGGTCGGGCGCCAGTTGCAGACCGAATACAAAACTGACATGGATCGATCCAAAGGGAGCGGGGCTGTTCAGCAGCAGGGAAATGGGGCTTGATGACCAGACTTTCCGTCGTAATCCCGGCCCGCAATGAGGCCGATAATATCATCGGGCTGGTCGAGGCGATTGATCGTGCGCTGGCAGATCATGCGCCGTTTCAGATCATCGTGGTCGATGATGGCTCTACCGATGACAGCGTGGCGCGGCTGCGGGGGCGTGCCGCCACGATGCCGCATCTGCTGGTGGTAAGGCATGACAATTCGGGCGGGCAAAGCGCCGCCGTGCATTCCGGCGTGCTGGCGGCCAGCGGTCCCATCATCTGCACTCTGGATGGTGATGGCCAAAACCCGCCGGAAGAGCTGCCAAAGCTGGTCGCACCTTTGCTGGGCGACACCACCGGGTTGATCGGTCTGGTGACGGGCCAAAGGGTTGGTCGGCAGGACACCTGGTCCAAGAAAATTGCCTCGCGGTTTGCCAATGCGATCCGCGGCTGGATCCTGAAAGACGGCACGCGCGATACCGGCTGCGGGCTGAAGGCGTTTCGGCGCGAGGCGTTTCTGGCACTGCCATATTTCAATCACATGCACCGCTATCTGCCCGCGTTGTTCGCGCGTGATGGCTGGCAGGTGGCGCATGTCGACGTCAGCCATCGTCCACGCGGGGCAGGGCGGTCGAACTACTCCAACCTGCAGCGCGGATTGGTCGGTATTGTGGACCTGATGGGGGTCGCGTGGCTGCTGCGGCGGCGCAAGACGGCGCGTGTGCTGCCGGAGGGGAAATAGATGCATTCCGTGCTGACGATGATGGGCGTGTCCTCGACAGCGGATGCGATCTGGGTGACGGTCGGATTGTTTGGTCAGCTGATGTTCACCGGGCGCTTCATCGTGCAATGGCTGGCGTCGGAAAAGGCCAAGCGGTCGGTGGTGCCCGTGATGTTCTGGTACTTCAGCATCATCGGCAGTCTGATCGTGCTGGCCTACGGCGTTCACAAACTGGACCCGGTGATCATTCTGGGCCAACTGCCGGGGTCGGTGATCTATGGCCGAAACCTGTGGCTGATCCGGAAACACAGCCGTGATAGTCTCGTCTGATCACCGGGGCTGGTTCGGCCCGGCGTTCGCACTGGTGGCGGTAGTTACGGCGCTGCGGTGGGCACTGCTGGCGTTCGACCGCACAGATTTGTTCGTGGATGAGACGCAATACTGGTTGTGGGGGCAGGAGTTTGCCTTTGGCTATTCCACCAAACCGCCGCTGATCGCATGGCTGATTGGCGGCGTGACGCGGGTGACCGGGTCAGATGCGCCGTTCTGGATACGAATGCCGGGGGCCGCGCTGCATGGTGTGACTGCGTTGGTCTTGGGCGCTTTGGCGGCGCGGATGCAGGGCAAAGGTGCGGCGATCTGGGTTGTGGCGGCCTATGTCACGCTGCCGATGGCGGCGGTCGGCAGCCTTTTGATTTCAACCGATACCGTGATGGCGCCGTTTTTCGCAGGTGCGTTGTTCTTTCATCATCGGATGTTGACCGAAGGTAAGGCCCGCGATGCCCTGCTGACCGGGTTGATGATCGGCATCGCTTGCCTTGCGAAATATGCCGGGGTGTATTTCCTGATCGGCGTGGCGCTGGCGGCGATTTTGCGACGCGATCTTCGGCCAAAACTCAGCCACGTCGCGCTGCTGCTGCTGGTCTGGGCGGTGGTGTTGCTGCCGAACGTCTGGTGGAATCTGACGCACGGGCTGTCCACATTGACCCACACCGCCGACAATATCGGCTGGATCGAGCGTGAACAACCGTTGGACGATTTCGGGTTTGACGACCTCTTTGAATTCTGGATCGGCCAGCTTGCCGTTGTCGGGCCGTTCATCGTTGTGGCGCTGCTGGCCGGTTTGCAGCGGCCCTTCGCCAATGCGCCACTGGCGGCCTTTGTCCTGCCAACGCTGATCATCGTCAGCATGCAGGCGCTATTGGAAATGGCTTACGCCAACTGGGCCATCACCGCCTACTTCACGGGCACCATTCTGGCGATGGCGGTGCTGGCGCAGTATCCGCGCTGGCGGCTGGTAGCGGTTTTGTCGAATGCCGTGATCTGCGTGGCCTTGCCCGTGCTGACATTGTTCCCCTCGGTCAGCGTGACAGGCAAGCCGCTGCTATATCGCTATCTGGGCCGGGCGGATTTGAGCGCGCAGATCATCAGCCTTGCCAAGCAGGATGGTAATGTGCCGGTGCTGTCGGTCAGCCGCGACGTGCTGGCCGATCTTTTCTACACCGGGCGCGATTCGGGTCTGGCGTTTTATGCACCCAGACCAGCGGGTCAGCCGGACAATCACTACGTGCAACGCTATCCGCTGCCCAAAACGCTGACGGGCAGACTGCTGCTGATTGCGACCAAACCGCCCGGCTGTGCGTACACCGAAACGCCGCTGAAGACGGAGGGCGGCAGCTACGCCAAGTACGGAATGCAGGCGTATCTGGTGGATGCCACCTGCTTCAACAAGCCCTGATGGCTGCTGTTGACATCCCGCGCGACTCCCCCTAGAAGCCGCCTACCTTGAACGCGAGCCAGTCTTGCGTGCGGGGTTATACTTGAAGAAGTGGTCATGATCCGGGCCGAAATGCCCCGATCCTCTGAAATTCCACCGCACCGCACCCGGATGGGCGCGACTGCGGTTTTGCGTTTTGTGATTCGCACAAGACGTGTCGAGAAGTGGCGCACCCATCGGTGCGAGTATTGACAGCGCGCCGTAGGGCGCAACACGAGGAACGTTAATGCCGACTATCCAACAGCTGATCCGCAAACCGCGGCAGGCGATCGTCAGAAAGTCCAAGTCGCAGCACTTGGAAGGATCGCCGCAAAAACGCGGGGTATGCACCCGCGTTTACACCACCACCCCGAAAAAGCCGAACTCGGCCATGCGGAAAGTCGCAAAAGTGCGTCTGACCAACAGCTTCGAGGTCATCTGCTATATCCCCGGCGAAAAGCACAACCTTCAGGAACACTCCGTGGTTCTGATCCGTG
>JBDSXE010000188.1:0-4484 GCA_039926325.1 Paracoccaceae bacterium
CGCGCGCCATCCATGACCGTGCTTTTGACCGAGGCGCCGTCCGGGTTATCGGCAAACCCCTCACCCCGCATAAGACGCACCGTGCCCGCAGCAATCCCCACCGCTGCATTCACCAGCGTCACATTCGCCTGCCCGGCAAACCGCGCCTGCAACTTGGCGAACGTCACCGGATCGGGTTCGAACGCCACCACATCCGCGCCGGTCGCTGCCAGTTCGGCGGTAACGACACCCATATTGGCCCCCAGATCAACCGCGAGATCACCGGGACGTAGCAGCGTGGTAATGCCCTTGAGATACCCTTCCGCCCAGGCCTTGCGCTGATTTCGTTTGGCCCGCCGCAACACAATCGCGGCTCTGTCCTCTTTGGATTTGCTGGCCCAGCCCCCGACAATTTCGTCTTCCTCAGCGTCCGCCATCACTCCTCCAACGCTTTTGTCGGATCGACGCCAACCTGCGCGCACATCCTTGCGGCATAAGAATTGGCCAGCGGCGCGTTCTTGCGCCACCACGGTTTCGTGCCGTTGGTGTACAGATGCACCGACAAAGTATTGTCGGTAAAATGCCCCTCGACCCGGCCATAGGGGTCGTAGAACACGTCATTCAGTTGGAACGGCACCGGATACAGGTAATCCGGCGTCAGCGCCTTTTCGAAATCTCCGGTCTGCTGGGCAAACCATGTAAACGCCTGCGGTCCGAACGCCGTCCGCTCGGCGTTATAAATCCGCACGGCTTGCGGTAGGTTGGTCGGCTGTTTGTCCAGTTTCTTGCGGGTGTTCTTGTTGAACCAAGGTGGCGCTTCCGGCAAGTTGTCATAATAATCAAGTAGTTGTGCGATCAAAGTGCCCTTCTGCGGAATATAGACCACCCCGCAGTTCAGCGCCCCGCGCATCCCGTGGCCTGCGAAAATGTTCTGCATCTCATCCGGAAACGGCTTGTGGCAGAATGCATCGCAGTCGATCCAGACCGCATCCGTCGCCTCGATCATTTTGTACCGAAACACGTTCGACAGAAATGATTCAGAGGTTTGCGCCACGATATCCATATCGATCTTCATGATATCGGTGGCCTGCTTGACGATGACCCCTTCCGGCACATTCGACACCTTGTCGGTGCAATAAAGCGTGGTCGGATGGCCCTGCTGCACATGGCTAAGTAGGCACAACTGGTTGAGGTAATGCAGTTTATCGCCAATCCATAGCGAGGCGACAGGGCGGCGAACGGGCGTGGACATATGCTTGGACCTGTTTCTTGTTTCGTTTTCAGCGACAATGCCGCAGCGCAGAAGTCGTGTCGAGCGTTTCAGGCGTCAGACAGCGCGAAACCCCGCGCGATATTGGGGTCAAACCCCAAGGCTGGTTCATAGCCAAGGTCGGTCAACAAGTCCTCAACCGGGCCAAGCTCGGTATGCCAGCGTTCCAGCAAGCGGCCATAAAGCACGATCTGTTCGGGCTGCGGGGCCAGTCCCGGCAGCAGATCGCCCAGAACCTTTGGCGAAAGCTGCGGGTCGGTCAGCAGCAACGCAGCCGGTCTGACCTTTGCCACCAATGCCAGAACGGGCGGGGCGGGGGCATCCCCTACTACAGTCTGCAATAGCGAGAACCGCTCACTGAACACCCGTTCGTTTTGTGCCATGATCCGCTGCATGATCATTCGTAGTGACAGGTTATCCTCTTGCAGCGTGATCCGTAGGTCGGGCCTCGCGCGCGCCAGATGCAGCCCCATAAACCCCACCGCCGCGCCAATCTCCAGCACGGCACCGCCTTTGGGCAGCACTAGCGGCAACCGCCGCGCCAGCCCACGTTCAAACTTGCCCGCCTGTATCAACGCCTGCGCGGCAGTCGGAAAAACCCGCCCGTCTACCGGCATCAGCACGCCGTGATTTTCCACCCACTCGCCCGTGAAATCCGACGAGACATCTGGCGTTCCCGGCACATACGACCCCATCGGAATCTGCGCGACATCAACCTTCGCGCCCGTCTTGCGATCCGCTTTGGCCTTGAAATTGCGTACCTTTTCGACCTCACCCATCAGCGTGGCAATCTTGTCCTTGTCCCGCGCTTGCGGTGGTTTGGCCACGATCTGACCAATCGGCACGGTCGAGGCGTGCGCCAGATCAGCCACCAGATCGCGGTAAGCGTCGGTCTGCCGCAACTCCGCCAGCCGCCCCTCTGCCCGTTCGACAGCTGCCAGATGCAGCCGTGCCAAAACCGGATCTGACAGTAGCAAGTCAATGATTGCATTACGCTTTGCCGTATAGCGCAGCATCGTGTCGTCCCGCACTTCATTACGGTCTTGCAAGGACCAGTAGTCGGAATTATATTTGTCTTTCTTCAGGTTAACATTGCCGCGCATTTTGCGGATCGCATAGCTGTCGACCGATTTCACTGCGTAGTGGTTCAACTGCACCCAGTCGTACCCCACCGTCCTTGTGATCGAACGCCAGCCACGGAACTTGAAATAATCCTCCATGACCGCACCCGACCCGGTCAGCCATTTCACATGGTCCGGGAAGTCGGTCTTGTGGTGCTTTGTCTTCATCTTAGGCCGGTGGATGCCAAGTTTCCAATGTTCGGCGTCAAACTTGAACAGCGTTTTCACGCCCCAACCCTTGTTCCAAGTCATCGGCGCCGCCATCAGATACTGCTCCGTCACTGGCGCGCGCGACCAATCCACCACGCCACCCGATCCGAATATCCGCCACGTCACCACAATCCCGTTGGCACCTTCCGCCTTTGTGGCGGTCAAAAGGTCGTCCAATGTCCCGTCACCATACCGGATCGACAGAAATTCATCGGCATCGAACACCATCACCCAATCGGAACCCGCCACCACCGGTTCAACCTGCGCGTAGTTCAGCGCCGAGGGTTGCGGCCTGATCCCCTCGGGAATGTCATTGCGGCGATGGTGCGCCAGACCCAGTTCTTCCAGCCGGATCAGCATGTCATCCGTGCCATCAGAACAATCGTTCGTATATACTACCAGATCGCTAAATCCCACCGCCAGATGATGGGCGACCCATTCGATGACAAATGGCCCCTCGTCCTTCATCATCGAAACCGCAGTGACCTGACCATGCGGGCTGACATGGCGCTGCAGGGCAAATGGCACCGATCCAAACAGGTCCGACGCCCCCTTGGGCCGTTCCGCCGTCATGCCCGCCTGCTTCAGCATAAATCCGCCCCGCTTCTGAATTTCCATCCTATTGCGCCGCAGCAAAGCGCCGCAAGCGACCGTTTGACTACACCTCATGACAGCGCGAAACTGTTGCCCGCCCGTTGGTTGTTGCAAAAAACCCCACAATTTTACGACCTTTGCGCCACGCCTTGTGCAAAACGGGTGACAGGCTCGGCAATTGCCCACATAGTTCTCACAGAGCAGTCAATCCCGCGCCAAATGACGGGTCACGCAAAAAAAGGAGCACGTCCATGAACGCCCCCGCACGCGGGATCGTGGTGCCGCAGGTTATTGCGGTCTGTCACGGTATCGAAGTTCCTCAAGCGCCCCATATCGGTCGCCGTATGATAGAGTCGATGGCGGCTGGTCGGTTTGAACGCAGCGAAATCGACTGTGGTCTTGCCGCCATAAAACCTGGAGCGCGCATACTAGAGATGGGTGCAGGCTCTGGCCTGGTCGGAGCCGTTCTGGCCCGCAACTGCGCCCCTCTGGCCATGTTGTCGATCGAGGCCAATCCAAACCTGATCCCCCACATCACCGCCCTATACGCGCACAACAACCTGACCAATCTGATATCTGTCCGCAACGCCGTGGTGCTGACTGCACCTGAAACACCCAAGTCGGTTACGTTCCACATCACCGGCAATTTCTTGGGTTCCGGTCTTGCATCGGAATCCAACAAAACCTGCCCTGTCGATGTGCCAGTTGTGCGCTATGCCGACCTGACCGCCACCTTCCCGCACGACACGATCATGATGGACATAGAGGGTGGAGAGCTTGATTTTCTACGCCATGCTGACCTGAGCGGCGTTCACACCTTTATCGCCGAAATGCACCGCAACATCTTTGGCCGCGAAGGTATGCGTGAATGTCGACAACTACTGGCAAAGGCGGGGCTTATGATGAACGCCGAACTGTCCAAATCCGGCGTGCACGTCTATCAGAGGCAGAGCTGACCGTTATGGCCAAGGATTTCCTCGCCGAACCACTTTCCGATGATGACCTGCCTGACGACATCGAAAGCCTTGGGTTGCTCACCTACCCGACGCCGCCGGTATATAAATCCGCCCTCAAAGCCGCCCGAAAACCGGCTTTCCTGCTGCGCGGCGGCTTGGTCGATGCCTGGTTTACCAAACGATCGGATGTGTTGCTTGTCACGTTCGACAACCTTAGCTCTGTCGGCCAGCAATCGCCTGCCCAACCCTGGCTTCAGGTTCGCGCCGCTGCAGCGAACGCCTCGATCCTCGGGCTGATGGCCACCCGAAAGGACTGGTATCGCAACGACGATACGCCCCGCTTGATCACCGGGC
>JBDSXE010000189.1:0-2800 GCA_039926325.1 Paracoccaceae bacterium
CAGGCAGATCGGCATCGGTATCGGCGATATAGATGCCCGGTCTGTCGCGCAGCCAGTTGGCGGTTGCGATCTGGTGGTCTGTGGTATGTTCACCGCGGTCTTGGATGCGCGGCAACAGAACAAGTGGTCGCCCCATTCGCCCCGCAGTAATCACCGTACCCATCCCGGCATGCGCCACAGTCAGTTCAGCCCGTTCAACCGTAGTGGCGAATTCCGCCTGCGAAAGACGGCGAATGAACTGCATATGGCGGGGTTCATAGGCTCCGTCGCCGATTTGTGCCAAGACATCACTGCGTTGGGTTTGGGCGGCCCAATCATCCATCACCCGGATCAATCGATCAAAAGGAAACATCGATCCGATTGTCACAAAGATCATAGTACGGCGCCCCAATGTTCGGGGTGCCTGACGTTGTCGTTTTGCGCTTCGGCTAGATGAGCCCACTGTGTCAGCCAAATATCGGCGAACTTGCCGGCTTGCTGACCCGACCCAGACATCCGTTCGGTGTTAGCGATGGAATCGATCCAGATGGTCTTGGCACGTAAAAGATAGCGGGCCAAGATTACGGCAATCAGAGCTGGTGCCGATCCGGTGGTGATGACGACGCTAGGGCGTTCCCGAATTAGGATTGTCAGCAGCTGAAACCCAGCGATGAAAAAGCCTGCCTTTTGCTTTCGCGATGCCTCCCGGATCGTATAGAAGCGCCGCCCTGGCACGTCGATGGCAGCGGTGCGATCCAAGGTCACATAAAACACATTCAGATCGTCGAAGGCTGGCTTCAGTCGCATTAACTGAACCCAGTGACCTCCCCCAGAGGAAACCGCCATGATCTTTCCGCCAGCCATCGGTTGTACCGTTTTGAGTTCAGGTGAAGCATTCCTCAAGAATCTTGGCCTAAATATGGAAATTCTCTCGCCTCAAAGCAAAATGTACCAGCTTCCGATTTGCGTCTGTCGCCCGTCCAGAAAGGTCAACAGATCTATCCCCTCATCAAGTGCCACGGTTCGGTAAGTGGAGCAATGGGGCTGATGGTACGGTTGGCCCACCTAAACGCAGTCGAGCCTCGAACGTTCCCGCGATCACGGCATTTAACGTCTGTCAAAGCCATGATGCCCTTGCAGACCAGTCAGCAAGTCGCATGGCCTTTGCCACTGCTGCTGCCTTGATGGCCATCTGTTAAGGCTTTTGCAACGAACGGCTATTTTCCTTCAATATCGTGGCGGCCTACGACCGGATCTTTGCCAAAACACGCGGATAGCACGTTACAGCGGCCCCGGCCAGAAATCCGCCCAGATGAGCTTGCCACGCCAGATTGCCGGATTGCATTACCCAGGTGCCGAAGTTAAGCGCCGCCAGCCCGACGATGATCAGCGGGGCGCGGTTCCATTTGTCCTGACGGCGACGGTCTTGCGCGTCCCACACTGTCAGCGCCCCCGCTAGTCCAAAGATCGCACCCGACGCACCAATCATTGGGGCCGGGCTGTGACTGAGGATACCAAAGGCGGCGGCCCCACCGAACGCCGAGGTTGCGTAAAGCCCGATCAACCGGCGGCCACCCACCCGTTCAGCCACCAGATCGCCCAGGAATGCCATACCCAGCATATTGCCGATCAGATGGCCCAGACCGGCGTGAAGCCACGAATAGGTCAGGAACATCAGCGCGGCCTGACCCCGGTAATTCGATTGCCAGTCGTGCAATAGCCCAGCCCAGAACCCGCCATACTGATAGGACAGCCCGCGCCACAATCGGCTGCCCCACAGTCCATGGTCGGCCCCCTGCAACACAAGTTCAACCGCAATGCAGGCCAGAATGATACCCGCAAGCGCCCGCCTGCCGGAGCGCAGCACGGCTGGGTCATAAGGGCGGGGATCACGGGCTGGCATATCTGACTTGTCCGCAACGCCGCCAGTCAAGGCAAGAGCTTCTGGAAAGGAATCCAGAAACGACTGGGCACGGGGCCTTATTCCGGAATGAAGCGCGGCAGTTTTGGCAGCAATGCCGCCATAAACCGCTGCATCCGGGCGTCGGCCTCTGCTTCGCTTTCACCGGGGCTGATGGGGGTCACGAACCGCACCAGCGCGCCATCGCTGCGACCCCGCACCAAACTGTCGAGAACCACGCCAAATTTAGCGGCATAGTCACTGGTCGTGCGTTTGCCGCGCTCTTCAAACCAGTAATAGACCAGCTCCCGCGTAACGCCCTTCTGAATTATTGCGCGGTTGACATTGAAATCACCATAGACCGTGCCGGGCATCGAAACTGGCGTCGCCTCGATATTCGAGACCTCCCAGCCGCCAACCGGCAGGCACACAGCTGGGGAATGGATGCCGGTGCCTTCAGTCTGTTTCAGATACCACGCCGAAAAGAAGTTGACCGGGGCGCTTTCGTTCGCAGTTGTATAGGTCGCATCGACATAATCACTGGCCGACAGAACCTCTGCGATATGGGGATCAAGCGAGGCCATGCTGCCCGACCAGTCACCAACCTGGCGCGGGAACAGCGAAAAGCTGTCACGCTGCACCTCGATTTGCTGGCGGGCAGGAGTCAGCACAAAAACCGCGCTGATGACCAGGGTAATTAGCGCCGCAATCACCAGACCTCGTGCCGGGGCGATGGAAAGCAGCCGGCGGGCCTGCACGGCGAAACCGTCGGTGTCCAGATCCAGCACCTCTGACAGCCGCTTCGGGTGGGGGGTCAGCCGTTGCAGGGCCAACGCCAGCAAAAACAGGATCACGATACACAGTCCAAAGATCACCCAACCCTCAAAGACATGCAAAAAGCCCTCGGCCTGCTTGATGCCA
>JBDSXE010000190.1:0-4481 GCA_039926325.1 Paracoccaceae bacterium
CGCGTTGCGTTGCGGCAAGTGCCCGATATTGACCGGGCGCTGTCCCGTCTGGCGCTGGACCGGGGCGGGCCGCGCGATTTGGCTGCAATCCGGAACGGGTTGGCGCAGGCCGGTGCTTTGGCCGCACGGCTGGACGCACCCTCGTTGCTGGTTGAAGCCGGGCAGGCTTTGGTCGGGCATGACGGACTGGTCTCCCTTCTGGATCGGGCGCTGGTGGCAGAGCCGTCGTTGCTGGCGCGGGATGGCGGGTTTGTCGCGCCCGGCTTCGATGCGGAACTGGACGAGGCGCGGCACCTGCGCGACGAAGGCCGTGGCGTGATTGGCGAAATGCAGGCGGCCTATGTGGCTGAGGCTGGCATTTCGACGCTGAAAATCAAGCATAACAACGTCTTGGGCTACTTCATCGAGGTCACGGACACCCGCGCCGCGCGGATGCTGGCACCGCCATTATCGGGGCGATTCATCCATCGGCAGACCACCGCCAATCAGGTCCGGTTCACCACGGTCGAACTGAACGAGATCGAAACGCGCATCCTGAATGCCGGAAATCATGCGCTTGAGATTGAGAAGCGGCACTTCGAGGCGCTGCGAGCAGGGGTATTGCGGCTGGCCGGGCCGATTGGGGCTGCAGCGCGAGCGCTGGCGGAGGTTGATCTGGCAGCGGCTCTGGCCGATCTGGCGGTACAGGAGGATTGGGCTGAACCTGTGGTGGACGATAGCCATGCCTTCCTCGTGACGGGCGGGCGGCATCCAGTGGTGGAACGGGCGCTGAAGCGGACCGGCGGGGCGTTTGTGGGCAATGATTGCGCGCTGACCGAAAATGGCACTCCGGCGATTTGGCTGCTGACCGGGCCGAACATGGCGGGGAAATCCACGTTTCTGCGGCAAAATGCGCTGATCGTTCTGCTGGCCCAGATGGGCAGCTTTGTGCCTGCAAATGCGGCACACATCGGGCTGGTCAGCCAGTTGTTCAGCCGGGTTGGTGCTGCAGATGATCTGGCAAGAGGACGGTCGACGTTCATGGTCGAAATGGTGGAAACCGCCGCCATTCTGAACCAGGCTGACGACCGGGCGCTGGTCATTCTGGATGAGATCGGGCGCGGAACTGCCACCTATGACGGCCTGTCGATTGCCTGGGCCACGCTGGAACATCTGCATGACGTGAACCGCTGTCGGGCGCTGTTCGCCACGCATTACCACGAAATGACGGCGCTGGCGGGCAAGCTGGCCGGGGTCGAAAATGCCACAGTCACGGTCAAGGAATGGGAAGGCGACGTGATTTTTCTGCACGAGGTGCGGAAGGGTGCAGCGGATCGGTCCTATGGCGTGCAGGTCGCGCGATTGGCGGGGCTGCCGCAAGTGGTGGTGGACCGCGCCAAAGTGGTGCTGGAGGCGCTGGAGGCTGGCGAGCGACAAGGCGGCACACGGGCCAGGACGCTGATCGACGACCTGCCGCTGTTTCGGGCCGCTCCGGTGCAGGCGCGGGTCGATAAGGGCTCGGCCGTGGAGAATCGGCTGAAGTCCGTATTGCCGGACGAATTGTCACCCAAGGAAGCCCTCAGCCTCGTTTACGAGCTGAGGGCGCTTTTGAAGTAACTACCCCTGGGTGTTGGACGACACGCCAACCTGCGCCGGGCGCAGCAAACGGTCGTGCAGCAGGAAACCTTCGGTCACGACCTGAATGATCTGGCCCGCCTTTGTGCCCGGCAGGGCCGCCTCGAACATTGCCTGATGCAGCTGCGGGTCGAACGTGTCGCCTACCGCCGGGGAAATCGGCTTCACGCCATGCTTGGTCATGACACTTGTCAATTCACGCAGCGTAAGCTCAACACCCTCGGTCAGCGCGGAGGCATCGGTTCGCAGTTGGTCCGACACCGAATCCAGCGCACGCCGCAGGTTGTCATAAACCGGCAGCAGATCGCGGGCGAGGCGGGTCGAGCCATATTGCTCTGCCTCGCGACGATCACGCTCGCCCCGTTTGCGGGCGTTTTCCGCATCTGCCAGCGCGCGCATAAAGCGATCGCGCATCTCATCCCGTTCGACGCGCAGCGCGGCCAGTTCTTCACTTTCCATGAAAGCTTCAAGATCGGGCAGATCGATGTCTTCCGGGTTCTGGTCTACTTTAGCCATGTCTTCGTCCTTGTCTTCTTCTCAACCCTTGGCCCGTTCGGAAACCATGCGACCGACCATCTGGGCGGTGTAGTCCACGATCGGGACGATGCGGCCATAGTTCAGCCGGGTCGGGCCGATGACGCCAATCGCGCCGATGATCTTGCGATCCGCGTTCATATAGGGAGACACCACCAGAGTGGAACCCGAAAGTGAGAATAGTTTGTTCTCAGACCCGATAAAAATGCGGACACCTTCGCCCGTTTCGGTCATTTCAAGGAAATCGGCGATGTCCCGCTTGCGTTCAAGGTCGTCAAACAGGGTGCGAATGCGGTCAAGGTTGGCAAATTCGGTGCCCCCCTCCAGCAAGTTGGATTGGCCGCGAACGATAAGCCTCTCGTTACGCTCTCCTGCATCCTGCCACAGGGCTAGACCGGATTCGACCATCGCGCGGGCGAGCACGTCAATCTCCTGCCGGCGGTCAGCTATTTCCGCGGCCAATGCACGGGCAAGGTCGGACAGGCGGCGGCCATCGGCGACGGCGTTGATGAAATTGGCGGCTTCCCTCATCGAAGCTGGAGTTTGGCCGGGCGGCGGGGTAAAGATGCGGTTTTCAACCTGACCGTCCGCGAAGACCAGCACGACAAGGGCGCGTTCCGGGCTAAGGCCGACGAATTCGACGTGCCGGATCGCGGTTTCCTGCTTGGGGGCAAGAACGACGCTGGCAGAGCGCGTGATACCCGACAATGCGGCACCAACCTGATCGAGCAGGGATGCGACGTCGGTATCGGTACTGCCCAACGAGGCCTCAATCCGGGTGCGGTCTTCTTGTGCGACAGTGCCAACCTCCAACAGGCCATCGACAAACATCCGCAGCCCGAGATGGGTAGGAATACGTCCAGCCGAAATATGAGGGCTATCGAGGAGGCCAAGATATTCGAGATCCTGCATGACATTGCGAATCGTCGCGGCAGACAGCTTTTCGGTCATAGTGCGCGACAGGGTGCGCGAACCTACCGGATCGCCAGAATTGAGATAGCTTTCAACGACGCGGCGAAAAACCTCGCGCGAACGGTCGTTCATTTCTGAGAGCATGCGGGTATTGTCGGCCATGTGAGCGCCTTTGGGCAGGGCAGTGTAGAGACGACGGCGGGCCCCCGTCAATCGGGGTTGCATCAGGTGCCATGGATTGCATATCTGGCGCGGAACAACGGAAAAGGTAGATCATGCGCCCCTCTGGCCGAACTTTGAATGAAATGCGAGCGGTTTCCATCGAAGCCGGAGTGATGAAACATGCCGAAGGATCGTGCCTGATCAAGATGGGCGAGACGCATGTGCTATGCTCTGCGACAATCGAGGATAAAGCGCCACCGTTTCTGAAAGGAACCGGTCTTGGCTGGGTTACGGCAGAATATGGCATGTTGCCGCGCGCCACCAACACGCGGATGCGGCGAGAGGCTGCTACAGGCAAGCAATCTGGCCGCACGCAAGAGATTCAGCGGCTGATCGGGCGGGCGCTGCGCGCTGGGGTCGATCGGTCGGCGCTTGGGGAACGGCAGATTGTGATCGACTGCGATGTGATCCAGGCGGATGGCGGCACGCGCTGCGCCGCGATCACCGGCGGTTGGATTGCGTTGAAGCTGGCGGTAAACAAACTGCTGAAGTCCGGTATCATTATCAGCGACCCGATGATTGATCATGTCGCGGCGGTGTCCTGCGGAATCTATGCTGGCCAGGAAGTGCTGGATCTGGACTACAACGAGGACTCTGCCGCCGGGACCGATGGGAATTTCGTGCTGACCGGACGTGGCCGGATGATCGAGGTGCAGATGTCAGCGGAGGGCGCCACGTTTTCACGTGCAGAAATGGGCGGGCTGCTTGATCTCGCAGAGGCTGGCGTGGCTGCACTGGTGGCGGAGCAGAAAAAGGCTTTGGGGCAGGTCTGATGCGGCGATTTGTCGGGGATCAGATTCTGGTCGCAACGGGCAACCGAGGCAAGCTAGAGGAGATTTCCGCCTTGTTAGAGCCGTTTGGTACGCGCGTTCTGTCGTTGCCGGACTTCCGGTTGGGAGAACCGGCGGAGACGGAGACGAGTTTCGCTGGCAACGCGAGGATCAAGGCACATGCAGCGGCCAGTGCCAGCGGACTGCCGGCACTGGCAGATGATTCGGGGCTGACTGTGGATGCTTTGGGCGGCGCACCGGGTATTTATACTGCAGATTGGGCTGAGACGGGGCACGGTCGGGATTTCGCGGTTGCGATGACCAAAACGCGGGGGCTTTTACAGGCGGTGCGGGCGGTCGAGCCGCTGCTGGCGCAGTTTCGCTGTACGCTGGTGTTGGCCTGGCCTGACGGGCATGACGAGGTGTTCG
>JBDSXE010000191.1:0-4496 GCA_039926325.1 Paracoccaceae bacterium
CTCTGCATCAGAACGCGGGCCTTCTGGCCCGCGCATCAAACGTCCGCTGCCCGAGTGGGTGACGACGACGGCGCTGTTGCTGCCGACCTACGGCTGGCTGACGTTGGCAGTGTTCCTGCCACTGCTGACCATGTTCGTCTTCAGCTTCATGGACAAGACCCCGATGGGCAAGGCTCCGGTCGTCTTCACCATCCGGCAATACCGTGCCTTCATCGACCAGCCGTTTCTGGTGAAGATCGCCTATAACTCGCTGGTGATCGGGTTTTGGACCACGCTGCTGTGCGCCACACTGGGTTTTCTGGCGGCCCTGGCCTTGGCCCGCGCAACCACCGGGCGACGCCGTGAAACCATGCTGATCCTCATCCTTCTGCCGTTCTGGACCAACGGTCTGGTGCGGGTGTTTTCCTGGACCATGGTGCTGCGCGAGGGCGGATTTCTGGACGTCCTTTGGCATATGGTTGCCCCCGATGCTGGGTCGATCAGCTTTCTCTACACCCGCTATGCCATCGTTCTGGGCCTTGTGCATGGCTACCTGCCGTACATGATCCTGACCTGCTACATCGCGCTAGTCACCATCGACGACGCGATCATCGAGGCGGCGGCCAGCCTTGGCGCGCGGTGGTGGGTGATCCTGTGGCGGATTCTGTTGCCGATGTCCGCTCCTGGGCTGATCTCCGGCTCGGTCCTGATCTTCGTGCCGGTCATCGGCTCGTTCATGGAGCCGCGGATTCTGGGCGGCAAGGTCGGCGTCACGATGGGCACGGTGATTGAGGATCAGTTCACTCAAGCCTTTAACTGGCCTTTGGGTGCGTCGCTGTCCTTCATCATGCTGGCAGTGGTTCTGGCGATCTTCGCCACCTTCTCGGGCGTCTTGCGGCGCGGTTCAACTGGAGAAGCGGCATGAAAAGGCTGGGTCGGTTTTATCTGGGCGTCATACTTGTGTTTCTTTACACGCCGATCCTTGTGCTGATGACGATGGGCTTCAACGCTTCGCCCTTGTACGAACTGCCGTTCAGCTTCACGACCCATTGGTATGAGACGTTGGCCGGTAACGACGTGCTGCTGACGGCGGGGCTGCATTCGATCATTCTGGCGCTAATCACCTCGGTCGTCGCCACGGCTTTGGGCACCATCGCATCGGTCGCCCTGTCACGGCGGACCTTTCGCGGGCGCAATTTGCTGCAGGTTCTGCTGCTGCCGCCGATTGCCATTCCGTGGCTGATCACCGGGACGGCAATGCTGATCTTCTTTTATTGGACTGGTATTGGCAGGGGCATGCATGCGCTGGTGATCGGTCATGTGGCGATGGCAATCCCCTATGTCGTGTTGGTGGTAGGGACCGGCTTCAAGACGATCCGCACCGATCTGGAAGAGGCCGCGATGAGCCTTGGCTCCACCCCGATCCACGCCTTTTTCGCGGTCACACTGCCCCTGTTGTTCCCCAGCATCCTTGGCGCGGCGCTATTCGCTTTCGCAGTCTCGTTGGATCAGTTCGTGATTTCCTACTTCCTGTCGTCGCCCGGTTATACGACCCTGCCGGTGCAAATCTACTCAGCGATCCGCAAGGGTTTTACGCCAGAAATCAACGCCATCTCGACCCTGCTGCTGCTGGGGTCGATGGCCGTGATCCTGATCTTTGCCCGCTTTGCCAAACCAGGAGAGACCCGTGACAAACGTTGACGTCCAAGCCGTCGCCAAGACCTTCGGCGCTGTCCCGGTTCTGACCGACATCTCGACCCGTTTTCCGGTAGGATCTTTCACCAGCCTGCTGGGACCGTCCGGTTCTGGCAAGACCACTCTGTTACGGATTATCGCGGGGTTCCTGCGGCCGGACGAGGGCGTGGTGCAGATTGGGGACAAGGATGTGACGCAGGTTCCGGTCTGGGGCCGCAACATCGGCATGATGTTCCAGTCTTACGCGCTGTTCCCGCATATGACGGTGGCCAAGAATGTGGCGTTCGGGCTGGAACGGCGCGGTATCAAGGGGACCGAGGCACGGCGACTGGTCGGTGAGGCGCTGGAGATGGTGCGCCTGCCCGGCTTTGCCGACCGTCTGCCCAAACAACTGTCCGGTGGTCAGCAACAGCGCGTGGCCTTGGCCCGGGCGATGGTGATCAAGCCGTCAGTGCTACTGCTGGATGAACCGCTGTCGGCGCTCGACCGACGTTTGCGGCAGGAAATGCAGGTTGAACTGCTGAGGATCCAGCGTGAAAGTGGGTTGACCACGATCTTCGTGACCCATGATCAGGAAGAGGCTTTGGCCCTATCCGACAAGGTTGCCATCCTTGATAAGGGCCGCATCGTGCAAATCGGCGCCCCGCAAGAGGTGTACGAACGGCCCCTGACCCGCTTTGCCGCAGCCTTCCTTGGCGATTCCAACTTTTTGAGCGGGACAGTGGAAAACGGCGCAGTCAGACTTGCCGATGGCACCGTGGTGCAGGCCTCCGGCCAATTGCCTGAGGCGGGCCGCAAGGTCACCTTGGCGGTGCGGCCAGAGAAAATGTCAGTCATCCCTGCGCCCGGACTGGTCAACCAGATCGACGCGCAGGTCAAAACCGTGATCTATGCCGGGCCTGCCCTGTCCTACCATCTGCAAAGCACCGATGGCACCGAGGTCAAGCTGTTCGCGCAGAACCATGACGGCACCCTGTTGCCCGAGGGCCAGACGGTCACGCTATTCTGGTCAGCCGCGCATACCATCGTCATGGCGGATTAAGCCGGTGGTCATGGCCCCGCTGTCGCCCAACTGCCTGCATGTCGTCATCGACATGCAGCGCCTGTTTGCAGAAGAAACCGTCTGGCATACGCCTGCCCTGATGCAGATCCTGCCCAATGTGACAAGGCTTTGCCAGGCCAGCGGCCCACGCACCGTCTACGCCAAGTTCATCACGCCATCGCGCGCCGAGACGGCTGTGGGTCAATGGCAGACCTACTACCGTCGTTGGCGCAGCGTGACGGCGGATCGTATCGACCCCAGCCTGTTCGATTTGGTGGCCCCTCTTGCCGAGTTGAGCCGAAAGGGCCATGTAGTTGAAAAGACCGCTTATTCGGTGTTTGGCGCTGCTGGCTTTGACGCGCTATTGGCAGAGCGTCGCATTGACACACTGATCTTTTCTGGCGTTGAAACCGATGTCTGTGTGTATGCATCGGTCCTGGGGGCGATAGATCGTGGCCTGCGCGTTATCCTTGTCACCGATGCGGTGGCCAGCTCCGACCAAGCGGCCCACGACGCTGTGATCGCCCATCTGCTGCCGCGCCTGCCCGAGCAGGTTGAGATGGTGGATACCGATGTCGTTCTGCCAGCCCTGATCACCCTGAACCGCCTTTGACACCTTTGCCGGAGCATGAACATGACCGAACCAACAATTCCAAAGGTTGACTACGCTCTGATCTGCGGCAGCGCCAATTGGGGCCTGCGCTTTCCAGAGGATATCAACGAACCCGGCGTGACCGTTCTGGCCCGCGATCTGGAGTTTGAAACCCCCTACGGCATCAGCGGCGAATGGAAGCTGCTGGAGTTTGATGGCGCGATCACACATGACGGCCTGCCCCGGCGTGCCCTGTGCGTTTGGTCGCATGGCTGGGCACTGGATGAGATTGACCACGCCTCGCAGCGCCGCGCCTTCTGGATCTTGCGTGAAGCGGGGGTGCGCCGGGTCGTGGCCAGTTCAACCATCGGATCGCTGAACCGCGCCATACTGGAGCGTGATTTTGTGATCGTGAACGACATTCTGGAACTGACACAGACGCGCTATTCGCTGCTGCCGGGCCGGGTGCGCTTTGATGCCAGCGGCAAGCAATTGGTATGCCCGTCGTGCGCCGCCGTGGTGGAAAAGGTCGCGCGGCAGCATTGGCCTGCGGATGCGCGGGTCTACGGCACCAGTGCCGGATTGGTCGGGGCCCATGCCTGGGGTCCGCGCCTGACCAGCCCCGCCGAGGTGACGGCCTATCGCACGATGGGCGGCGACATCATCAACCACAGCCTGGCCCCGGAAGCGACCCTGTCGCGCGAAATCGGCGCGTGCTTCGTGAACGTGGCCTTCGTGACGGCCGCCTATTCCAGCTATTTCAAACCGGCGGGCCACAACGTTCTGGGCGAAGGCGTTCAGGTGACACTTGCCCCGATCGCCTCTCGCATCGCCTTGCTTGCGGTTGCAGGCTTTCCCGCCGAGATGCCGGAATGTATCTGCGCCAGCCTGCGATCCGAACAGGACCCGAGCCACTACAACAACCGCTAAGCCAGCGTCACAAGGCCCGTCCAGACCAAGGGCCGGGCCCGAAACTCAGGGGTTATTCGCGGCAGGCAACTTGAACACCCGCATTGGCAACGCGAGACCACCAAGATCGCCTGCCAATTGGTATTGCCAGCACTGGCGAAAGTTGGCGACGACTGGAATTGACCAGCCATTGGAAATGCCCACATTCCCGACATCTTTCCAGATCAGACCGACGAGAACCCCAGCGCTCACCTTCAAAACCGGGTTTTCGGTACATGC
>JBDSXE010000192.1:0-2846 GCA_039926325.1 Paracoccaceae bacterium
CACAAGAGAAAGGGTCGCCGGAGTGCGGCGACCCTTTCCGAGTTCCAAGGAGATGGGGCTAGTTAGGCGTCCATCCAATTGGGGGTTGTTCCCAGGGGTCTGCCCCTATGAAACGCCCCCCCCAACTGTCCCAACACCACTCTCCAATATCACTCTAGACACTGGATCACCTCCTTTCAAAATGGTTGCCGATGGGGGGAGGGTGACACAGATTTTGTGTTCGTCAACACAATTTACGCAACCCGTGTGGCCATTCGGGCCACGAACAGGCGAAATGGCAAAAGTCCGAAGACAGCTATTGCGAATTTGACACACCAGTCGGCCACAGCCAGCGATACCCAGAACGGAACGACCGGCCCGATGCCTAAAAGTGCGCCGGGTTGGGCCGCCCATGACACATCATTAGACGGTTCAAGAAACGTCAGCGACGCCGCGAACGCGATGGTAAAGAAAATCACGCTATCGACCGTCGATCCCAGCAGCGTCGACACTAACGGTGCGCGCCACCACTCGGCCCGCCGCAGCCGATCAAAGATCGTCACGTCCAGCATCTGGCCCACCAGAAACGCCGTCGCGGACCCCAATGCGATGCGGAGCGTTACCAGCGGCCCGAAGTCGGTCTGGATTTGCGCGCCGATGACCGAACACACCAGCCCTGCAACGAAACCCGCCAGAACCACGGTTCGCGCTGCCCTGACGCCCTGCAGGCGGTTGGTGATGTCGTTGACCAGAAAGCTTAGCGGATAGGTCAGCGCCCCATAGGTCAGGAACGCGCCCATCGGGTGCTGGACGAGGATATTTGACGCCACGACGATAACCGCCATAGCAAGAATGCCGGGGACAAGACTTTTCATAGGTGATCCGTATTTGACAAGGTTGCGGAGACTTGGCCCCACCAAGACATGATCCGGGGGGGACGGGTGCCACTAGACCCGCGCCGTCATCCTGTCAATCCGGCAACCGATACTCGACAATCTCGTTGCGAAAGAAAAACAGAAAGTTGTCGTCCGAAACCATCGTCGCGCGTAAATGCCCCGCCGGATCGCGCCACACCGACAGCCCCTCCAGATTGTCATGCGTGCCCGGCATTGTTCGCAGTAACTGCTCTTCATGCGTCAGCGCATCGCCCTCAAACGTGAACCGCCTTATCCGCGAGGCAAACCCGCGAAAGCCCAGAAACTGCCGCTCCAGCACATAAAACCGGCCATCTGGCCCAACCGTCGCATCCGACACCAGAAACCACCCCCTGCGCGGAATGCTTGTCGGCTGGTCCCACGCCCCGTTTCGCAGGCGGTAAATCTTGAAAGGCCGGTCCATCACCCCTGACGTTTCCGGCAGCGTGTACAGCGTACCATCCGCCCCAATAGCCAACGACTCCAGCGAAGTGTTGTGTGCCATAAACGCAAAATCCGGGTGCTTCGGCATGGTTTCCGCACTGGCCCCCAGATGGGCATACCGGCGCACCATTGCCGGCCCCTCGAACGACACGAAAATCGTGCCATCTGGTGCCACCGCCATCCCCTCGCTGTCCGTATTGAACTGCCCCAAGCGCTTGCCCGTCGGCCCCAACAGCGGTTCCACAACACCATTCGTCACGCCGACGATCACACCTGCCGCGTTGCGCTGAAACTGCCCGGCCACAATGCCGCCCTGATCCGACAGCGCCACAAACCTCGCGCCATCGGCCGAAACGTTCAATGCTGAAAACCCGCCAAACAACTCGCCCGAGCCATGCCAGTTGAAATCCCCGATCAGCCCCGGTGGCGGGATCGGTCTGGCGCTGCCTCCCATCCCAAGGATGGCAAACAGCCCGACCGTCAATCCGACGACAGTACGTTTAAGCATTGCGCTGGCAGGTCCGCCATCGTGAACTCACGCGGGCCTTTTTTGTGCGGTTTCGGTGGCTTCGGCGTAGTCGGCTTGGCGACCCTTTTGGGGTGCAGATAGGCGTCCGAAACCCAGTACATCAGCGTTTCGTCACAGCCATTCCCACCTTTGGAAAGGTCGCTGACGGTTGGCATCTGGGTCTGGCACAGGCTGGCACCAGCCGGACATTTCAGCCTGATATGCATATGATCCTCGTGCCCTGCTTCCGGCCTGATGCGCTGCAACCACTTGGTGTCTGAACGCTTTGCGGTCTTGCACATCTCGATCTTGATCGCCGCCGACACGAAAATCCGGTCGACCATTGGGTCCGACGCCGCAGCCTTCAAAACTTCACGGTAGCTGGCGTTGTAGCTGGAATTGACCGACAACTGGTCGTCGCTGCGGATCGAAATAGAACTGATCTTTTCCCGCTCCGCCGCAGTCAGGTTCAGCCGACTTGGCGGCAGAAACCATACATCCGCGTCCAGCCCGATCTGGTGGCTGGCATGACCGGAAATCATCGGCCCGCCCCGCGGATTGCCCATGTCACCGATATACAAGCCGCGCCAGCCGAACTGCGTGACCTTGCCGCTCAGGTCTTCCAGATAGCTGACCAGCACAGGGTTGCCGAAATTCCGGTCGCGCGACAGCCGCATTGCCTGCCATGTCGGCCCGGTTTCCGGCAATTCCACATTCCCCGCCGCACAGCCCCGCGCATAGGTGCCAATCGGCATGGATTGCTGATTGGACGGCTGTGTTTTCGCCGCAAATAACTTGGCGGCCAAAGGCTCTGCCCCGGCGGGACAGGCCATCATTAACAAAACCAGCAACAAACGCTTCATAGCGATCTTTCACCCATTGGCTTGACCCAGTGCAGAAACACCATCCCAAGCACGAACAGAACAATCAATGGCACCGCAATGCCCAGTCGCGGCGATCCGCTGATTGCCGTGCCAATCGCAATCCCCGCCGTCCCCAGA
>JBDSXE010000193.1:0-5712 GCA_039926325.1 Paracoccaceae bacterium
ACATCGTCGATCCACATGGGTTCCAGTTCGGCGATGCGATGCCGAAATTGAAGGGGCTGTCGCGCTATGCGGAAGCTTTTGGTGGCCAGTATCTGCGGATCGAAGCCGTCGCAAAGATTGGCGATAAATTCCGCGTCCTCGACTTGACGGAGCCTAGCACCCGAGCGGCCGTTGCGACGGCCACAACAATCAAGGCCTTGTATGAGACCGACGCGGCGGCGGACTACTTGGCGTAGATCACGCTACGTTCCGATGGCAGTCTCGCGTCCAAGGGAGACGGAAAAGCGAACCCCGTCATGTTCAGTTAACAGGATTGTGTTGTCTTTTCAGGATGTTGCCGCTCTGAACCGAAAGCGGTCCGGTTAACAGGTCTGGAGAATGTCGGCCCGGAGAGAACGCGTGTGCGCCCTTTGGGGCGTGGGTCGGTTAACAGCCCCACCCGCATAACCCTCGAAAACAACGGAAAAATCCTGCCGGAGCCGGATCGGGAGAAACTTTCCTCAAGGGCAAGTGGCGGAGGGAACGCGACTGGCGTCGAACGTTCTCTGGAGCGTAAGCCATTGATTTATAAATATAGGGATACTTTTGTCTGCGTGCGCCTGTTCCAATTCTGGAAAGCGTCCGAATCCCAAGCCAACACAATGCGGTTCGACTGGGACCGCACGTTCTCGCAGTTGATTTGCCAACTTAGATGAGTGCAAGAAAACGGCAGGTTTCCCTGCCGCCTGTTAGATGATTTGCGGTATCAGCTGTGCGAACCCGGAAGCGGCGGGTTCAAGTAGGGGAACTCGCCCAACACGTCAAGCGCGGAGATCGGCGCGCCGTCTGTAAAGGGAACGTTGCCAACAGAGGCATCTGCGGGGGTGCAAAGGCCAAGGTTGATCAGGTCAGAAGGAGTGTCCTCGACTGCGCCCGGTACACCAAGTTCTGCACCAAGTGGCACATCATGGCACAACGCGCCCATCACGACCCGAAGTGCGATATCAACGGTGTCATCGCCCGGACGGCGACCGTTCGGGAAGCCGGCCAGATCTTCCGCAACCACGCCATAGCTTTGCTGCGCGTCACGCGGGGTCGCTGGAATGGCCGTGTTCAGGCGCATCATTTCAGAGGGTTTGACAATCTTTTGCCGGTTCAGCCCGTCAAATCCGGTCAGAAACGCAGTCACGAGGTCCTTTCGCGGAAAGTTCGTCGGCGCAAGGTCCGCGATCGCAGGATTAGGATTGAGCGTCGCGTTCACTGCGTCCCTGAACAATAGGTTCAAAAGCGCGGGAAGTGTCGGGTTGGTCACATAGGTCGCAAACACGCTATCGTTCTTGGGCTCGGACTCGTTGAATTTGTCCTTGTCCTTGAGACCGATCACGACTTCGTTCACCAGCGGCGCCGAAAGGCGCGAAACCTGAGTATAGCTGTGGCTGCTGTGTTCAGTTGCATTATAGTCCGGTTTAGCAGACAGGACGCGTTTTGTCGGCAGACTTGCAGTGGTCCATGCACCGATGACACCATTGCCATTCCCGGTGACGCAGGCAATCGGCACTTCCAGAGCCAAGGAAGTTACGTTGGCTTTGCCGACCAAGTCATCGTTCTGCGCCCGGTTTTGCGTAATGCCGCCGGGGAAGCCTCCGTTGTCACCGGCACCAGGAGCGCTGTCGCCTTCGATCGGAACCAAGTTCACAAGATCGAAGATTGCGCCAAGGTTAACAGCAAAAGCCTCGGCACGCTGGCCAACAAAAACGCGACCGGGCGTGGCACATCCCGGAATCGTCACGTCGTAAATGTGCTGGTTGGCGTAAGCCGCATAGTCGGGGATCGATTTGTTGCCGATATTGTCGATCGGCTTGGTAAAGCGAAACTGCGAGGAGTTTCCGACGCGGGTCAGAGGCTTCGATTTTGCCGATCTTCCTGTGCCGGTAAGCAGGTCAACCTTGAAGCTTTCGGATTCATTGATGTTGGGGTCACCGCGGTCGGTAATGGCCCCAGCGTTGCGCAGAGGAATTCCGACGGTCTGGGTACCAACCGTCAAAGCGATGCCTTTGCCGGAGTTTGCAAGAGCAGTGTCGAATGTGAACCGAAAAGTCATGTCTTCAACAGCATCGCCGTCGCTGTCGATCTTGATTTCGTAGTGCGCGTCATGGTCGAGTGTAAAATAGTTCGGCCCACCATACGGCGCCTGAATCGGAATGTAGTTTGCGATCAGGGTAACGTAGTCTTGACGGCCTGGTTCATAACTGCGGAACATATAAAAATCCGTCCCGTCCACACGCGGCATCCCGGCAATAGCCGGAGCTTCGCGGTGGCTTGAGGCGAGCGTTAGCTGCGGCAGGAACGCAGCAGTCCCTGCCAGCGTCGCGGCCACAATTGACCATTTGGATGACGTCATCATTCCTCCTATTGTGCCCAACGGCACTTGTTGCACTGCGGTCCGTCTCAGTGATCAGCACTTACGACAATTCAGTCTGGCGCTTATTGTTCCCGACTATGTCAAGCTACGGATAGCGCGCTGGGGAAGTTTCAAATGGACGATCTATTTTACAGCGCCGCGTTGACTGGTCTTCTTGCTGCAGTCTGCCTTTGGATCGCCATCGTGGATTTCAGGCAGCATCGCATTCCTGACTGGGCCAGCTTGCCATTGATCGGTATCGGGCTGGCAATATCGGGCATGGTAAGCGGGATCGCCCTGCCAGAGCGTTTGATCGGTACTGGCGTGAGCTTTCTGCTGCTTTGGGGAATAGGCGAAGCGTATTTTCGGTGGCGCAACGAAGAAGCATTGGGAATCGGCGATGCGAAATTGTTCGCTGCTGCCGGGGCGTGGCTTGGCTGGACGGCGCTGCCTGCCGTCATGCTGATTGCGACAACTATGGGGTTGGCCTTTGCAGCCCTGCGGCCGGGCCGCGGCCAAAAGCGGCTGGCGTTCGGTCCGTGGCTGGCGGCTGGTTTGGTAATCTGCTGGCTGAGGGTTGTTTTGCGAATTTGAACGCTACGTGGGGAAAAACGGCATCAGCCGCAGCCAGAACCACCATAGGGCGACCGCCCCTGCCAGCGCGCTGCCGAACCAAAGCATGAACCGTCCGCCCGCCAGCATGTAAAGCGCCGGCATAGTGATCAGGACCAGCCCGATCTGCGCGGCTTCAATGCCCAGATTGAAACCCACAAGCGCCAGCACAAAGCTTCCACCGGTCAGTTGCAACGCGCCCAACGCAGTGGCGAAGCCAAAGCCGTGGATGATGCCGAAGAACGCAGCCACGGCGGCGCGGGGTGCCGGAATGAACGGGCGGATGTTGTCGGCGGCGGTGATAGCGATTGACAGCGCGATCAGCGCATTGATCACATCCGGCGGTGGCCGCAGCAACTGCGTCGTGGCGGCGGTCAGCGTCACGGCATGGGCGAGAGTAAAGCCGGTCACTGCGGTAACCACACGCAGCGCAGCGGTTTTGGCCGAACCGGGCGCGCAAACGGCAGGCAGGATCAGCATCAACAGGAAAAGGATGTGATCGGCCCCAGCCAACAGGTGTTCCACCCCCGCCTTGAAATAACTGACAAACGAGGCGAGCGCGCCGCCAGTCTCACCCGACAGGGTCACCGAAGGTTCGGCTCGGCTAAGCAGGGTCGTCGTGCTGATGCCGTTCATCGCGGACTGCACGAACATGCGATGGTCTGGGTCTATTTCGGTGAACAGGCGGGTAGCGATGGTAAGTGGCGCGCTGGCACTGGGGCAAGTTCCGGCAAAGCTCACGTCAAGATATTCAATGCCGCCGCTGACCGAGTTGTCGGCCGCTTTACGCGTCAGGGTGCAAACACCGCCCGCATCTATGCTCAGTCCGGCAGCGATATAAGCGGTCACAGCATCAAGCCGACGTTCAGTTTCGCCCCATGTGATCTTGCCGTCCAGATCCTCGTCCATCCACACCGCAACCTCGATGTCGCGAAACGCCACGCGGATGTTCAGGTCGATGTTTGGCCCGGTGCGGTTCAGGGTGACATACGACCGCGTGGTTTCGTGGGCATTTGCGCCAACGGCCCAAACGGTCAGTAGGCAAAGCAACGTGATCTGCACAATCCGGATCATTTGGCAGCCTCGCGCACGGCATCGGGGATGATCAACGTGGGCACCACGATACCGGCATCGGCCATCCACTTCAGCGCAGGGGCCACAGCCGCAGGCTGGTTTGCGGCCACAGCGGCGTTAATCAATAAGCGCAGGTCGTCAATTTCATGCTGCAAACCCCAGTTAATCTGTGCCCGCGCTAGGGCCAGCGCGGGATCAGGCGCGACATACAGGAAATACTGCGCCTCCTCGCGGGCATGCGCGGTCAGGCCGAGGTCGAGGTTCAGGCGGAACCGCTTTTCCAACTCCACCTGTGCCGGACCCGCGATGTTGGCTTGATTCAGGGCGTTTGCTGCCAGATAGCGCCGGATCAGCACACCGTCCACGTCGGGGGCGGGCGTCAAAAGCGCCAGAACGTCGGTGGGTTTCTTGGCCTGTAACAGCAGATCGGCCAACATAAGCCGCACTCTGATATCCCCCGGGTCATTCGTCAGCAGGTCGGTAAAATGCTGAATAGCAAGATCGTTCTGGCCTTGAAGCGCCGCGATTTCACCCATCAGACTTAGGGCATAGGGCCGCAGAGCGGGGTCAAAAATCTGCGGCTGCTCAGACAGAACCGCAAGTTTTTTGTAGATAGCCGGGGCCTTGGCGGTCAAAGTTTCGGCCGTTGCGGCACACAGGAACCCCAAGTCAGGGCGTGGCAGGACGCTGATCCTCTTGCAGTCTGATCGCGCGGCATCAAACTCGCCGCGAACAATGTGAATGGTTGCGCGGATCAACAGCGCGTTGGCGTCATCCGGGGTCAGCAGCAGCGCCTGATCCAGCAATGTCAGCGCCCCCGGAAAGTCGTGCTGATACTGCCGAGCAGTTGCGGCGAGTGTCAGAACCTCGGCATCATTCGTAGCCATAAAGGGCCGCAGCAAACCCAAGGATGCACCAACCAAGCGGCCATCGCCGGCGGCCCGCCCCTCGCCAATCAACGCCCGTGACGCGGCTTTGGCGGCGACGGCATCGTCTGGAGCCGCACGGGCAGCTTGCAGCAACGCCCGCAGTTCGGCGGGATAAGCGCGCCCGCCGGTGTGCAGCGTGGCGACCACTTCGTTCGAATCGCGCGGGCCGGTATGGCGTACGCTGGTTGCAGGCGTCTGCAACGCAACCATTGTCACGATCAGCGCCAGTGCCAGCAGGGCAGTCGCCGCCAGCCGGAATGCCGGGCGTTGCTTCAGGGGAATAGCCTGCGTCATGCAACCCCCGTGAACTGCCGCAGATGCAGCGCCAGCACCATAAGCGCAATGGCGATGATCCACGATCCGGCCATGCGAACGGCAATCGTGAACGGCGGTCGGGTTGCGACCGATGAAAGCGCCATCGCGTTCAGCACGATCAGATATACCCCGACGACCACGCCAACGTAGGGGGCGTAAACCTCGACCGCAGTCATGTTCGGGGGTATCGGCATCCCTGTATCCAGACCAACCGCAACACCTGCGCCCAACGCAAGAATAGCCAGAACGGCGACCGGAACGCGCATCGCGAGCGCTAAGACTGAGCCAAGCACGATGGCAAGCAGCAGCACCGCCGAACCCGATCCCACAAAGCCAAGATACGGCCCAAGCGCCAGACCCGCGCCAAGACCAATCAGCAGGCTCCACAGCGGCAAGCGTGCG
>JBDSXE010000194.1:0-8252 GCA_039926325.1 Paracoccaceae bacterium
ATCAACTACCGCGCCAACATCGACGCCCTGAAACGCCTGGGCTGCACTGACATCCTCGCCGTTTCCGCCGTGGGATCCCTCCGCATCGACTACAAACCCGGTGATTTCGTCCTCGTCGACCAATATATCGACCGCACCATCCAGCGGCAGAAATCGTTCTTCGGTCCCGGTTGCGTCGCCCATGTCAGCGTCGCCCACCCCACCTGTGCCCGCCTTGGCCAGGCCATCACCAAAGCTGCCGCCGGACTGACCCTCCACCAAGGCGCCACCTACATCGCGATGGAGGGGCCGCAATTCTCCTCCCTCGCCGAAAGCCGACTTTACCGCTCTTGGGGGGCCGACGTGATCGGCATGACCGGCATGCCCGAAGCCAAACTCGCCCGCGAGGCAGAGCTTTGCTACGCCTCAATCGCAATGATAACCGACTACGACTGCTGGCACGAAACCGAGGTTGACGTCGCCCAGGTCATCGCCACCCTCACCGCCAACGCCACCAAAGCCCGTCAGGTCGTTGAAAATCTGCCGATCCACCTGACCCATCCCGACCCATGCCCTTGCGGCTGCGACCGCGCCCTGACCTATGCCCTGATGACCGCCCCCGCCCAACGCGATCCCGGCCTGCTCGCCAAACTCGACGCCATCGCTGGCCGCGTTCTTTAGGACTGACCCATGCAAAAGACCGTCAAGGATTACATCCGCACCATCGTCGATTTCCCGCACGAAGGCATCCTGTTCCGCGATGTCACCACCCTTTTCGCGGATCCGCGTGGTTTCCGGATGTGCGTCGACCAGCTTTTGTCACCCTACGCCGGGCTCAGGATCGATAAGGTTGCGGGGCTGGAGGCGCGCGGTTTCATTCTGGGCGGTGCCGTCGCCCACCAGCTTTCCACCGGCTTTGTCCCGATCCGCAAAAAGGGCAAACTGCCCGGCCAAACCATCTCCCAGGCTTACAAACTGGAATACGGCGAGGCGGTGGTAGAGGTGCACGAGGACGCCATGCAACCTGGCGAGAAAATCCTGCTGGTGGATGACCTTCTGGCCACTGGCGGCACTGCCGAAGCTGGCATCAAGCTGATCGAACGTCTGGGCGCGCAAGTCATCGGCTGCGCCTTCGTCGTCGATCTTCCCGACCTCGGCGGTCGCAAAAAGCTGGAGGCGATGGGGATGGAAGTGTATGCCCTGTGCGAATTCGGCGGAATTTAGCTTGGCCTTTACCAATTCGTAAGCAGAATCAGTCTAATCCTTATCGCATCCGGTCTACCCAACCGGACGGTCGCTGCTTGCAACACGTGACCTACCCACCCACCCAGCGCCCTGTCGGTTCTCCGGCAGGGCGTTCGGCGTTCCGGTTCCGACTTTGCAACACCCGCCCAATCCGATTTTTCGCAGAAAAATCGCCCCTTACCGCAAGACCGCTCCCGGATTCATGATCCCCACCGGGTCCAACGCGGCCTTTATCGCCCGCATCGCCGCAAGTTTCGCCGGGTCGCCGTAGCGTTCCAGATCATCCACCTTCAACCGCCCGATGCCATGCTCCGCACTGACCGACCCGCCAAGTTCCGCCACCATGTCATGAACCAACGCCTTAACGTCGTCCCGCAACCCATTGAACTCCGACGCCTTCCTGCCCTTTGGCGGAAAGACGTTGTAGTGCAGGTTGCCATCGCCCAGATGGCCGAAACAGTTGATCCGCCAGTCCCCCAACTTCGCCAGCGCCGGTCCAGCCCGCTCGATGAACCCCGCGACCTCGCTCAACGGCAATGAGATATCGTGTGACGACACCGCCCCGACCGCCCGGTTTGCCAGCGGTATCGTCTCACGCACCTCCCAGAAGCCTGCCCGCTGCGTTAGAGACTGTGCGACGATCCCATCTGACACCAACCCCTCTGCCAGCCCGGCTTCGAACAACCCCTCCAATGCCGCTGCGGCATCGCCAGAAGCCATCCCCAGATCGATCAGCACCATCCACTCCGGCATCACGGCAAACGGTTGGCGCACTTGCGGCATGGTCTCGGCAAGAAACTCCAGCCCCATGCCCGCGATCAGTTCGAACGCCGAAACCACCCCACCCAACCGCGTCTCGGCCAGTGCCAGCAATCGCAGCGCCGCCGCAGGGTTCGGCACCACCAGCAGCGCCGCCCCCTCCACCGCAGGCTTGGCGAACAGCCGCAACGAGGCCGCCGTGATGACCCCCAGCGTACCTTCCGCCCCGATTAACAAGCCGCGCAGATCATACCCCGTATTGTCCTTTCGCAGCCGCTTCAGCCCATGCCAGATCGACCCGTCCGGCAGCACCGCCTCCAGCCCCAGACACAGATCCCGCGCATTGCCATAACGCAGCACATTCACCCCGCCCGCATTCGACGACAGGTTGCCGCCAATCCGGCACGACCCCTGCGAGGCCAAGGTCAGCGGAAACACCCGCCCCACCGCGTCCGCCGCCCTATGCACATCGGCCAGAATCATCCCCGCCTCGGCCAGCAGCACATTCTCGTCGGCAAACACCCCGCGCATCCGGTTCATCCGCTCCAGCGACAGTATAACGGGTAGTGGCCCCTCGGTCATGATCTGCGCGCCCACCAGCCCGCTCCCGCCGCCCCACGGCACAATCCCGACCCGCGCCGCTGCACACTCCCGCACCACCACCGCCACCTCACCGACAGAGGCGGGGCACACCACCGCGCCAGCAATCCCATGCCATTGCCCGCGCGGTTCCTCCAGATAGCGCGGCTCTGGCGCCCTCAATGTTCCCTTGGGCAACAGCCCGTCCAGACGGTTCACAAAGCTCGGATCAGCGGGGTTCAGCATGGCAATCTCCAGTTGCCCCTTACCTTCCACAAATCTCCAACCGATCCAATTCGATTAAAATTTCGTTTCATCTTTTCACAAATATCCCACGGCGCTTACCCAAGCAAACCGCCCTATGGGATCAACGCAGGCTCCAGCACCACAACCATCGGCCTGTCCGGCAAGGCGTCCCGCGACACCTCCACATCCGCACCACCCGGCACCACAATCTGATAGTCCGGCTTCAACTGCACCAGAAACTGCGCCAGCCCTTCGGGCGAGAACCAGTGCATCGGCAAAACCACCCGCGCGTGCAGATGCCGCACAACATCGGCCATATCGGCCACATCCATCGTATAGGCCCCATCCACAGGAACCATCACCACGTCCAACCGCCCGATTGCCGCATATTGTGCGGCAGTCGGGATCTGGTGCAGATGGCTTAGATGGCCAATGCACAGACCCGCCACCTCAAAGATGAAGATCGAATTGCCGTCTTTGCGCGCGCCCTCGCCAAACGGGCCACGCAGGTCCGTCGTGACATTCCGCACCCGCATCTGCCCCAGATCAATGTCATAGGCGGCAGGCACTCCATCCATCGGCCATCCACGCAGCACCAGCGGAATGCGCGGGTCGGGATGGTCGGTGTAATGGGTTGAATGCGCGTTGTTCATCGTGACGATATCAGGCACCACATCCGGGTTGCCGATATTGCCAGTGTAATCCGTCACCGCCAGCAAACCGCCGCCTTCAATTGCGAACATCGCGTGCTGCAAATAGCGGATACGCACCACGTCATCGGCAAGCGGCGCGCCGAATACTACCGGCACGACCGCCGTGTCAGCCAGCGATAACGCGATGCAGTCAGACGGTATCCGCGCCTCGGCTCCGGCCCCCACCGGCCATAACGCCAGACAAAAGGCCGGTAGCCAGCGCAATTCAGGCTACAGTTGCAGCTTGCGCCAGCGCGAGGATCGATTCCGCGGACCGTTGGTTGCGCGCCGTTTGCTGCACCTTGACGAACCGCTCCAGCTTGTCCGCCAGCGCCGATTTGCCAAAACCCGCCGGGGTGTGCAGATACAGCGCACGGTCGGTCAGCGTGACCTCTTCGCCTTCAACGGCAAATGCGCGCAGCCCCGTCAGATCAGCGCCTTTTGCGGGTTCTGCCAGGAACACGATATGCACCTTCGTACCGTCAGCCGTGCCCTGCTTTTTGTAGGGGTTGGCCGCCAGAACGGCACGGTAGTCTGCCACGTCCATCAAGAACAGCGGCGGGCGAATGCCAAAACGCTCCATCATGCCTTCGCTGATCTTGGTCAGCAGGTCTTTGACCCCCGGATCGCCAAACACCGCATTGCCGCTTTGAACATGGGTGTCGACATTCGTCAGGCCAAAGCCCGACAGCATCTCGCGGAATTCCACCATCGGCAGACGGTTCGCGCCCGATACATTGACCCCGCGCAGCAGCAGTATTTTGATATTCGCCACAATGACTCCCAGCCCGCCGAAAAGGACGGGTGCCCAGCCAGCGGCGGATCACCCGCGCCGGTCATTGCTGCAAGGTGCAGCAAACCGCGCGCCGACACCAGCGCCCATTGCGGTGCAAAGCCGTTTGCGGCCGATTCAGGTCCGTAATTTCAACATGTTTTCTGCGGCAGCACCCAAAACGGGCGCTGATCGACAGCAGCGATCAGCCCACTTCAGTCTTGCCGCGCCGATCATGCCGCAGGTTGGCATACAGGACGTGGTTGCGCCACCGTCCGTTGATCTGCAAATAGCTTTGCGCGACGCCCTCGTACTTGAACCCGCATTTCTCCAACACACCACGAGACGGGGCGTTTTCCGGCAGGCAAGCCGCCTCCAGCCGTGACAGATCCATCGCCGTAAACGCGTAATGCACCAGCGCCAGCAGCGCCTCTTTCATGTAGCCCTGCCCGGCATAAGGCGCGCCGGTCCAATATCCCAGCGTTCCCGACTGCACCGGACCGCGCCGGATATTGTCCAGCGTGATCGCGCCAAGCAGTTGCTGATCCTGCCGCCGGAACAGCAACAAAGGCAAGGCGGTCCCCTGCACCTCTGATCGGCCCGCCCAGTACACGCGGTTGGTGAACGCACGCCGCGTCAGGTGATCCGCTGCCCGCACTGGCTCCCATTGCGACAGGTGATCGGTGGAAACATCACGCAGCTGCGCCCATTGCCGAAAATCGGGATGTCCCGGCAACCGCAGCGTCATCCGCTCGGTTTCAATCTTTGGCTTGCGGTGCAGCCCCAGCATCAGCCGCGCAGCCTGGCCCGGATCGCCTCCAGCGTGGGTGCATTTTCGACAGGTCCGTACAACGCCAGCGCCGCACCGCTTTCGGTCAACTCGCCGGCATAGCGCCGCACGTCCGCTGTCGTGACGGCATCAATCCGCATCACGGCTTCCTCGACATCCGGCACCCGGCCATAGATTGCCAGCAGCCGCGCAATCCGTTCAGCACGCGAAGAAGGACTTTCCAGCCCCATCAGCATCCCGGCCTTGATCTGCGCCCGCGCCCGCGCAACCTCTGCCTCCGACATATCATCCGACGCACGCTTCAACTCATCGACCGTCAACTGCGTCAGCTCACCAATCTCTTCGGCCGATGTTCCGGCGTACAAAGTGATCTGCCCGGCATCTTCATAGGCGCCCGACTGCGCGAAGATCGAATAGCACAAGCCCCGCTCTTCGCGGATTTTCTGAAACAGCCGCGACGACATGCCGCCGCCCATCGTCATCGCATAGACCTGCGCGGTATAGACGTCGGGATGGCGATAGCCCGGTGCATCAAACGCCATCGCGAAATGGACCTGCTCCAGATCCTTGACCTCGCGCCGTTCCGACCCCTGAAACCGTGCGGCCTGCACCGCCGCCTGTTTGCGCGCCTTCAGCCCGCCAAAAATCGCCTCGGCCTGCTTCACAATGGAATCGTGATCCACCGCACCCGCTGCCGCCAGAATCATCTGCTCTGGTCCGTAGTGTTCCTTGACGAACCCCTGCAAGTCGGCGCGGCTAAAGTTTGCAACACGTTCTTCCGGCCCCAGAATGGTTCGCCCGAACGGCTGATCAGGATAGGACACTTCCTGCAACCAGTCGAAAACGATGTCATCTGGGGTATCCAGCGCCTGCCCGATCTCTTGCAAGATCACATGCCGCTCAACCTCGATCTCTTTCTTGTCGAACGCCGGGTTCAGAACAATATCGCCGATCACGTCCAGCGCCAGGCCGACATCAGCCTCAAGCACCCGCGCGTAATAGGCCGTCATCTCGCGTGAGGTGTAGGCGTTGATATAGCCGCCCACATCCTCGATTTCCTCGGCAATCTGCAAGGCGGTGCGCCGCTTGGTGCCCTTGAACGCCATATGTTCCAGAAAATGCGCGACGCCGTTCTGTTCGGCACGCTCATGCCGCCCGCCCGCCATGACCCAGACGCCAGCCGAGGCGCTCTTGAGCCCCGGCATATGTTCCGTGACGATCCGCATACCGTTGGTCAGGGTGGTCAGGCGCAGGCTCAATGGGCGATCCTCTCGCGGACAAGCTGTTGCAGTGACTTAAGATCATTGGCCGACCTTGTCACGCGCTCCTTACGCACGAATAGGTCCGCCATCCGTGCAGGCAAGCTCGGTCGCACCCCCATCGCCGCCTCGACTGCATCGGGAAATTTCGCCGGATGCGCGGTGGCAAGCGTGATCATCGGTGTGGTGCCCAAGTACGGCTCCGCCACCTTTACACCAACTGCCGAATGCGGGCACAGCACTTCGCCCGTCGCCGCAAAAACCCGCGCAACCGTCGCCCGCGTCTCATCCTCCGAACACCGCCCCGATGCAAAGGTCTCACGCAACATGTCCAGCGCGCCTTGCGAAATCGCAAACCCACCCGACTGCAACTCTGCCATCAAGGCGGCAATCGCGCGACCATCACGCCCGTAGGCGTCAAACAACACCCGCTCGAAATTCGACGACACCTGAATGTCCATCGACGGGCTGATCGAAGGCTTCACGCCATCCATCTCATACCGACCCGTCCGCAAGGTGCGGTCCAGAATGTCATTCTGATTGGTCGCAATCACCAATTTTTCGATCGGCAACCCCATCGAGCGAGCGATATACCCTGCGAAAATGTCACCGAAATTGCCCGTGGGAACCGTGAAGCTCACGCCGCGCCCCGGTGCCCCCAGCGACACCGCCGCGCTGAAGTAATAGACCACCTGCGCCAACACCCGCGCCCAGTTGATACTGTTCACGCCCGCCAGACGCACCTCGTCGCGAAACGCCAGATCGTTGAACATGTCCTTCAGCCGCGCCTGACACTCATCAAAATCGCCGTCCATCGCAATGGCGTGAACGTTGGCCTCAACTGGTGTGGTCATCTGCCGCCGCTGTACTTCCGACACCCGGCCATGCGGATATAGGATGAACAAATCGACGTTCGCCAACCCACGAAACGCCTCCATCGCCGCCGACCCGGTGTCGCCAGAGGTCGCACCAACAATCGTGATCCGCTCGCCCGACTTTGCCAAGGCCGCCTGCATCATCTGCCCGATGATCTGCATGGCGAAATCTTTGAACGCCAAGGTCGGCCCGTGAAACAACTCCAGCAGGAAATGGTTTGGCCCCAGCTGCACCAATGGTGCCCGCGCGGCATGACGAAACCCTGCATAGGCCTTGGTGATCAGCCCGCGAAACTCATCCTCGCCAAACGCCCCGCCGAGATACGGCCACATCACCCGGAAGGCAGTTTCCTCGTAGGACAGACCCGCCAGCGCCGCTATCTCGGCCTTGGTCAAAACCGGCACCACCTCGGGCACATACAACCCGCCATCACGCGCCAGCCCCGTCATCATCGCTTCGGTGAAACTTAGCGCCGGAGCCGCCCCGCGCGTCGAGATATACCGCATTGCCCTACCTTCAAACTGTGCGCTGCCTGATACGCCACAGGAAGTAGGCTGTCATCCCCAACCACACCGCCGCCAGCGAAAACCACGTCACCGCATATCCCCAATGATTGTCTGGAATAGTCGAACTATCCAGAGGCATCGCCTCGATCCCGTCACCAGTTGGTACGCGCGCGACAATTAATGTCGGTTCCGTCTGCAACTTCGCGGCCATCGCCACCGCGTCCCGGCCAAACCACAGCCCCGTCGCCGGATCAGGCGGCGGGGTGTAGCTGTCGGAATCCTGCGGCCATAGCAGATTGCCAACCACTTCGGTCGCGGTCACGGTCAGTGGGCGCTTCTTATGATCCTCGGTCAGAAAGCCGCGATCGACCAGCAGGCGACGGCCATCCGCCATTTGCAAAACCGAGATGACCTCGACCCCCGCTCCGACTTCGGGCAGCCCGGACAGCACGTAAATCGTCTGGCCGGTGAACTCTCCCGCCGCGGTCACCGGCAGATATTTGTCGCGTACCGGGTCGGGATGTGCCGGAACCGCAACCGGCGGCGCAC
>JBDSXE010000195.1:0-3373 GCA_039926325.1 Paracoccaceae bacterium
CGCTCGCATCCCCGCTCTGGTCCGTTCGGGGCCGACATAGACGATCCCCCCTGCCCCTGCAACGCCCCGCGGCTTCTTGACCGCGACCCTGCCGATACAATAAAGCACCCCTACGGCGGGCCTGTAGCTCAACGGTTAGAGCAGGGCGCTCATAACGCCTTGGTTGGGGGTTCGAGTCCCTCCGGGCCTACCAAAATCAACGGCGGCATTGCCGCTGCCGTGGTTAAATCTGACCTGCCGCGATCCATTGCTCGATCTTTTCCTTGCTGACCTCAAAGTGCATGCTGTCTTCGCGGCCATAGCCAGCGCCCCAAACCCAGCCGTCAGCGTTGAAGAAATCGGACATGATCGTCAGGCCAAGCTGGGTCCGGCCATCGCCCAAGGTATCAAGTATGCCGTCAATGTTCAGATCGACCGCCAGACCAAAGCTGTGGGCGGACGTTGAAGTGGCCGAGCCGCGCACAAGTCGGACACACAGCGAACCGGACGTGTTGATGCGGGCATATAGGTCAGGGTCGGCCTTATGGATTTTCTCTAGCACTACCCCAAGCGATTCGATAGCGGGTTTCAGCATCTTGACCTTGACCGGGCCGACTTGCGTATCTTGCAGCAAAGCTGACAGTCGCGGGTTGGTCATGGGCTGGCAAGTGTCGCCTAGATTGTCCGCCGGCGCCCCGAACGTCTCGGTCAGCCAGGTCGAGGTCGGCACGGTCAAGCCCTTGTTTAGGTTGCGCCGATCTGCAACCAGAACGACCTGCGCGTATTGATCCAGAATGTCGTTCGGGCCACTGGGCGACACGATCTGCAATCCGCCGTCCGCGGCAGGGCCGCTGGCCCCGGCCTCCACCAGATTGATGCGATTTTCCAGCGCGTCGACCTGATCGCGCAACTGGGCGACCGTTTCGTTTGAAACATCCAAATCGCCACGCAGCAGTTCAAGGTCGATCCGCGCCTGATTGTCGACCGAGCCACCAGTCTGCACCTGACCGGTCGGGGGAAAGAACAGCGGAATGCTGACCCAGATCAGGGACGCGATGATCAGCGCAACCGACAGGATGATGGTAGGGATCAGACGCAAAACCAAACCTTTCGACTGCACCGCTAGGGGCGCTTGGGCAGGATTAATTGCCGGAAGTTTCGCAGGACGCAAGGCATGATCGGGCACCTCCCTGCCGTAGCGTCCGAACCGCAGCGAATCCGCATCGAATCGGCCGGATTTTTGTGAGTAAATGTTGTATGGCGATATGCCATGCACTAAGCTTCGCGCATAGCAATCACAGGAATTGCGGAAGGATAGCCATGAAGAACGGTTCTCGCGTTACAGGCGCTATTGTCGCGCTGATTATTTTAGGTGCTTCGGGAATGGCACTGGCACAAGATGATTCCCAACTGACCGCCTCCCAACTCGCTGCGAAATTTGAGGCGCAGCGCACCCGTGGTCTGGTAATCGTCCCCGCGGAAGGTACTACGGACGCCACTACGGCGACTACCCAGCCCGCCGACACCACCTATGTGGCGATGGATTCGAACGCGCAGGTCAACATCCAGATCAAGTTCGCTTTTGACAGCGCCGCTCTTGGCGACAGCGAAATGACCAAACTTGGCGCGTTGTGCGATGCCATAAAGGCTTCTGACATTCCGCAGTTCAAGATTATCGGCCACACCGACAGTTCAGGCACCGACAGCTATAACCAGAACCTGTCCAAACTCCGCGCTGAAGAGGTGAAGCGTCATCTGGTGGATGATTGCGGCATCCCCGACGGCAAACTGGTCGCCGTTGGCGTGGGAGAGGCTTTTCCCCTAGACGCAGCCGATCCCAAGGCGGACGTGAACCGCCGGGTCGAATTCCAGGTCGGCAGCTGATTTCACGCGGATAAGACTAGGTTGACGCAGTAAGACAGGCAGGGAAGCGGCAGGCATGGCGGAGTCGAGACCGGGCGATATCTTCCAGCCGGGCGAACTTTTGAACAACACCTACCGGATCGAGAATATCCTCGGTCGGGGGGGCACCTCAGAGGTTTACAAGGCGCGCAACGACATTTCGGGTCGCCATACCGCTATCAAAGTGCTGAAATCGGAGTTTTCCGGCGACGAAGCATTTTTGACTCTGATGCGCCGCGAAGAAGAAATCCGCGAAATCCGCCATGATGCCGTGGTGCGCTATTCCGAAAACCACCGCACGCCCGACGGCCTGATCTATCTGGTGATGGATTATGTCGAGGGTCCGGGTCTGGACGCCATCCTCAAAGGCGGCGGCCTTCCTGCGCCTGATCTGGTGCAGGTCTGCCGGCGTGTCGCGGACGGGCTGAAAATGGCGCACTCGCGCCGCATCATTCACCGCGACCTTTCGCCCGACAACATCATCCTTCGCGGTGGTGTCCCGACCGAGGCGGTCATCATCGACTTTGGCATCGCCAAAGATGCCAACCCCGGCGCGCAAACCATCGTTGGCAACGAATTTGCCGGCAAATACGCCTACGCCGCGCCAGAACAACTAAGCGGCAATACCGATACGCGGTCCGATCTGTATTCGCTTGGTGCGCTACTGCTGGCGACCTATCGCGGTCAGCGGCCCGACATCGGCGCTAACCCAATGGAAGTGCTCAAGAAAAAGGCGCTGCCGTTGGACACGTCCGGTGTGCCAGAGCCGTTGAAATCGCTGATCGACAAAATGACGCAGCCCGACGCTGCCAAGCGCTTCCAGTCGGCGGACGAGATCATTCGTGCCATCGACAGCGGCATGTTTACGGGTGCGATGGACGAACGCACGGTCGTGGTCCCGCGCGCAACTGCCACCTCTTCCGCAAGTGCCACCAAACCTGCCACCGTAGCCGCAAAGCCGGTCATCCCTGCCGCCGCTGTCGCCAAATCTGGCGGCAGGGGTGCGCTTTGGCTCGTACTGGTCGTTTTGCTGTTGGCAGCAGTTGGTGCAGGCGGCTGGTTTGGCGGCTTTTTCGACAACATTCTTGCGCCGAAACTGGCTGCGGCCGACCCATATTCCCTGATCGTCGAACGCCCGACCCAAGGTGCTGCCCGCGCGGTTGGCTATGTGCCGTCCGATGCCGTCGCAAGCGATCTGACCAAGGCGATGGCCGGTATCGGCGGCACGGCGGACCTGACGCTGGCCAGCGGCGCCATTGGCGAAACCTGGGGGCCAGATGTGGTCAGCGTTGTCAAAACGCTCGACAAGGTTGATACTTGGCGCATTGCGGTCAACGGCAACGATGCTGCGGTAACGGGCACGACAACCGATCCCGCTGTGCAGGCCGCTGTGATGGCTGCAATCGGAATCGCCCTGCCCGGAACGCTCAAGGGCCGCGCCGATATCGCGCTGAAACCCCAATTCCTGACCGCCGACGACCTGACGCCCGTG
>JBDSXE010000196.1:0-5753 GCA_039926325.1 Paracoccaceae bacterium
GCAGCCAGTGGCGCATCATTTCATAAGCCCGAACCAGCCCGAACCCCGGAAAGCCGTCATAAACCGCTTCGTTGTCGATGTGGACCAGATCCATGAACCCCTGCAAATCCGGCGTGGTCCACCAGCCCTCCAGATAGGCTTCGCAAAACCCCAGATCGCCGTCGCGGACCAACCGCGCAAAAACGTCAGGATTGATCACCGTCAATTCCGCGATTGGCCCCGGCTTTTTGCCGTCCGCGCGAAACACTCTGCCGTCGGGCAGCCTGAAATCCAGCCGCCCGCGTTGCAGCCGTGAAATGGTGGCGAACGCAGCGGTAAAATAGCGTGGCAAGCCGGTCTGGCCCTTGGTGGATGTCAGTATGGTCATTGCTTCACCGCCCACTTGTTAATGCATGTTTCCAGAACATCAGGCGACACTCAAGCATTTCGTTTCGATAGCGCCGCCAATGCCCGCGCCCGCCCCTCGGCCAAAGAGATCACATGTACCGGATACGAAGTGTCCAGCGTCAGCGCCCAACTGCGCGGCACCGCATCGAAATAACGCCGCGCCTCTGGTGAAGCCTTATCAAGCCATCGCCTGCGATATTCCGCATCACGATCAAACTTCTCGGCCTGTAGCGCTGGATTGAATATCCGGAAATATGGCGCAGCATCCGGCCCGGACCCCGCCACCCACTGCCAGCCCATCGCGTTGCTGGCGCCATCCCAATCCGTCAGGCACTCGGCAAACCAAGCCTGCCCGACCCGCCAATCCGTCAGCAGATGCTTGGTCAGATACGACGCAACGATCATCCGCGCCCGGTTGTGCATCGTGCCCGTCACATACATCTGGCGCATCGCCGCATCGACAACCGACTCGCCCGTCATCCCCCGCCGCCAGCGTTCCGCGTCGTCGTTATCGGCACGCCACGGAAATGCGTCCCATCCCTCTCGCCAGTTCCGCGACGTGATCTGCGGCGCGTGATAAACCAGATGATACGCAAATTCCCGCCACACCAGTTCCTTCAGGAACGTCTCGGCTTGCGTGGCGCCCTCTTGCAAAGCCCGCCACCCGGCATGCCAGACTTGTCGCGGCCCGACCTCGCCATAGGTCAAATTCTCTGACAGGCCCGACCCGCCGTCATCGGCCAGAAAATCCCGCCGGTCGGCATAGCGTCCGACCCGCTGATCCAGAAACACGGACAGCCGGTCCTGCGCCGCCACCTCGCCAACCCGCTGGTATGGCAGCACGACCGCCACCCCGCGATTCATCCCTGCCCCCCAGTCGGGCACAGCATTGCTCTTGGGCCAGACCTCAACCCCCCGCAACCGCGTCGGCGCGGCCAAACTGGCCTCGACCGTCATACCCCGTACCGCATTCCAATACGGCGTGAAAACCCGATAAAACCCGCCGTCCCCGGTCGCAACCTGCCACGGCTCGTGCAGCAGATGCCCCGCAAAACTGCGCGCTTCCACGCCATCCGCCTTCAGCGCCGTCTTGACGGCCTGATCCCGACTGCGCGAGATCGGGTCATACAGCCGCGACCACCAAACACCAGTTGCGCCAGTTTCTTCGATCAAGCCCCGTAAAACTTCCAGCGCCGCACCGCGCCGAAGCACCAGCCTGACGCCCAACGGTTCCATCGCCTTGGCAAATGCGGAAACCGCCAGCCCCAGCCGCCACTTCGCAGCAGCGCCCAAATCCTCGGTTTCGGGGTCAAGAATGAACAACGGCACCACGCAGCGCCCAGAAGCCACCGCTGCCGCCAGCATTGGTTGATCCGCCAGACGCAGATCGCGCCGAAACCATAGTATCAAAGGCCGATCACTCATCGCAAAATCCTGCAATTACATGTGGATAAATACGATCCACGGCCTCCGTCGGATCACTTTGCCATTCATATTGGCACAAATATCCTCGGGGGGTCCGGGGGGCTGACAGCCCCCCGGCCTGTCAGCAAAAGCCCCCGTCCGCTAAAGCACCCGGTCCAGCGCAGCGATCAGCCGCGTGACATCGTCCGCGCTCGTATAATGCGCCGCCGACATCCGCAGAACGCCCTTCGCCCGGTCAATCCCCAGCGCCTCGATCGGGCGGACCGCATAGAAATCGCCGCCCCAGCAGGCAATCCCGTCCCGCCCCAGTTCCTCGGACACCGGCTCTGCCGCGCGCCCCAGATCAACTGCCACCGTAGGCGCCCGTAGCGCCGCATCGCGTGGCCCAAGCAGCCGGACATCGTTGCGTCCGGCCAGATAATCCAGCAGCGGTGCAATCACCGCCACCTCCTGCGCCCGCATCAGATCATGCACGGCCCGGTTTCGCGCCACCGGATTAGCCTCGGCCGCAAAATGATGCGCGTACAAGGCGTCGATATAATCGGCCATCCCCGCACAAGCCGCAATCTGCGCGTGGTCCGGCCCCGCAGGCGTGAACCGTTTGGACAGCGATCCGGCGTTGAACCAATGGCCTTGGGCTGGCAGTTCGGCACCGAACGCGGCGGAAATCAGCATGATCCCCTGATGCGGCCCATAGGTTTTGTAGGCCGAAAACAGATAGGCATCGCAGCCCAGATCGCCAAAATCCGGCAGTCCGTGCGGCGCATAGGATACCCCGTCCACCACCGTCCGCGCGCCCGCAGCACGGGCCAGCGCGCAAATCTCTGCCACCGGATTGATCTCTGCCACCACGTTCGAACAATGCGGAAACGCCACCAGCCTGACTCGGCCATCCGCCAGCAATGCCTGCAATCCGGCCAGATCCAGATGCCCGGTCGCCGGATCAATCTGCCACTCCCGCACCTCGACGCCTTCATCCGCCAGCCGCCGCCAGACACCCGAGTTTGCCTCGTGGTCCTGATTGGTCACGACAATTGCCGCCCCGGCACCCCGCAGCCAGACCCGCACCGCCTGCGCCAGAACGAAGGTGTTGGCGCTGGTCGATGGCCCGAATGACAACTCATCCTCCGCCACACCCATCAGCGCTGACAGCCGCGTCCGCGCCTCGTCCATCTCTGCCCCGCCCGCCTGCGCGCCCGGATAGGGGCCATAGGGCTGCACTTTCCGCTCGGTGTAAAACCGGTGCAGACGGTCCACGACCTGCCGGCATGGATACGATCCCCCGGCGTTTTCAAAGAATGCATGACTGTTCAGCAACGGCTGTTCGAATGCCGGAAATTGGCTGCGGACAAAATTCAGATCAAGTTGTGTCATCGGTCGAACCTTTCTTCAAACCAAAGATCAGCGACCGGGGCTGTGACCTGCCATTCAGGATGTCATCCCAAGTCGCAGCCGGTCTTCCAGCCAAGCCTGTCCTTCGTTTTTCGAAGAACGGCAGATCACCATCCAGACCTTGCGGAAAAGTCAGGCAATCGCCCCCGATCTAATGCCGGTTTTGTGCGCTGTAAAGCTTTGCCACCCGCCGCACACCCGCCCCGAATTCGTGACTTGCACAGAGGCCGCTTTGGCGGAAAGATGCGGCTCTAGGGCGGGCAACCCCGCCTTGTCAATTCAAAGAGCCGGACCTGACGTCAGAACATGGCCGGAAACCAACCCAGAGGAGTTCCCATGTCTCGCAGAACCGCGCTGATTGCCAGCGCCCTTGCCCTAGGCTTTGCCACCGCTGCCCATGCTGGTGATCCCGATCTGACAGTATTTGACTGGTCCGGTTTTGAAAATCAGGCGCTGATACAGCCCTACGTTGCCAAATACGGCGAAATGCCAACCTATGCGATTTTTGGCGATGATGATGAAGCGTTTCAGAAACTGACCTCGGGGTTCAAGGCCGACGTGGCGCATCCGTGCAGCCAGATGATCCAGAAATACCGCGACGCTGGCATCATCGAACCGTGGGATGTCTCCAAAATCCCGAATTTCAAGGAAATCGACCCGCGTTTCCTCGCATCCAAGATTTTCAAGGATGACACTGGCGTCTGGTATATCCCGACGGACTACGCCTACACCGCCATCGCCTATAACACCAAAGAGGTTCCGGCAGAGGATGTCGCCTCGCTTGAGGTGTTCACTAACCCGAAATACGCTGGCCGCATCTCGTTGCCCGACAACGCCGACGACGTCTGGGCACTTGCTCTGCTGGCAACCGGCGTCAGCGACTGGACGACCGTCAACGACGATCAGTTCAAGGCCGCCGCCGACTGGCTGCGAAAGGTTCACCCCAACGTCCGTGCCTATTGGTCCGACCCTTCGCAGCTAAGCCAGCTGATGGCCTCTGGCGAAGTGCAGATCGCCTGGTCGTGGAACGATTCCATTGCGCTGCTGCGTGATCAGGATTTCCCGGTCGGTTTTCAGCGTCAGGCCAAAGAGGGTGCGTCCTCATGGTTCTGCGGTTATGTGAACCTGAAAGACGCGCCCGGCAAAGAAGACAAGGCGTACGATTTCATCAACGCCTGGCTTGATCACGGCTCTGCCAAGGGGCTGCTCGATAACTTTGGCTATGCCGCGACCGAAACGGTCTCGATGGCCGCCATCGACCCGGCAGCGCTGAAGGCCAAGGATGTCGACCCGATCACGACCACCCTGTTGGCCCAGACCCCCATCGACCCCGCGCTGCGCGACCGGATGGTGACGGAGTTTGAAAAGATCAAATCCGGCTTCTGATCGCCGCGACAGTTCAGCGCCCGGAGCCACCGCTCCGGGCGTTTTCATTGAAACGACATTGATGATCACCCTTCAAGATACGTCTGCAAACGTGCCAGTGCATCATCCCAAGACGCCGATACTGCTCGCAAATAACCTTCGGCTTCCGCCAGAATTTCCGGCTGCAGCACGTATAACTGCTCACGCCCAACCCGCTGCGGCCTGACAAGCCCTACCTGTTGCAATACCTTCAGATGTTTTGTCACGGCTTGTCGGGTCAGCCGGGTTTCCGCCGCCAAGGCAGAGATCGACCGCGCTTTCGCCGCCGACAACTGCCCGACCAATCCCAGCCGCGTCACATCCCCCAGTGCCGCAAACACCGCTGCCCGCGTCCTGATTCTTTCAACCGTCGACATGCGTGCGAATATTCTGCATCTGGATCGTCCAGCCGCCGTCATTGTTACGAAATTGCTCTGCCGACTTGTCCACTGGCAACATGTCAAACCCGGTTTCCGTCAACCTGATCCGCGTGCCGGCACCTGCCGTCTCCAGCCGGAATTCGACCCGGGTTGTAACACCCGGCTCGTCTGCCAGTTCCGGCATGATGTCCGGGCCATAGGGCCAATCAAACACGAACAGGTGCGGGCCGTCCATCGTCACCGTTCGCGCCCAGAATTTGCGCCCCTCGTAGCCAGGGTAAGTCGTGGTTCCACGCGTCACCCGACCCACTGCGAAAGGCTCTTCCAGCGCCACGCGAAACCACGTGCCAAACTCGCGGTAGTCGGTCAACGCCTGCCAAACCCGATCAATCGGCGCCTTCACCGTCACGTCTTTATCAATTCGATTCTTCATCATGCAACCCTCCAGTTGCGTGATGATTGCCATAGCAACAGAAACGCGCAACCAAAAAGTTGCACGATCCGGTGGACCCGCGAAATTCCGCCGACGTTCGGTGCGCCTGTCTACTTGCGCCCCACCGCCCGCCCCCCTATGTTGGGCGTGTCCGGGGCAACTCGGACTATGGCGATAAACGCACCCATAATAAGCGGCTCGGACCCGGGGGCGGTACCCGGCGACTCCACCAACACTCCCGGCATTGCGGGCGATTGGGGTCGAAACAGGATCGACGAACGTCTAAAGGGGCCAGCTTTTGCTCGGTGAGGTACCACCGTTATCGGTCCAAA
>JBDSXE010000197.1:0-3314 GCA_039926325.1 Paracoccaceae bacterium
GGTCTTGACGTGGAGGTGGTTCGGGGAATGACGGCGCCTGCGCCGACCTTAGCCACGTGGCGTTTCGGCACCGCAACCGTCGTAAGTCTAGGCGCAGGTTTGGCCGCAGACTTGGCCGCAGGCGGACGCGTTGCCTTTTGCCATGCCGTCGACAACTGCTTGAGCGCCTCACCGGGTTTCAACCGCGCGCCGACGTTGCGCGTCACAAGCCGCTTTGGTTTGCCCGCATCGTCCAATGTAGGCCCTTCGCCTAGTTGTTCGCGCAGCACCTTACCTTTGATCTCTTCGACCTGACCCGGCTCCAGATCGCCCAGACGGAACGGGCCATAACTGATACGGATCAGGCGGTTGACCGTCAGGTTGATTGCGGACATCGCCCGCCGGATTTCGCGGTTCTTGCCCTCTCTTATGCCAACCGTCAGCCAGGCATTCGCGCCTTGAATCCGGTCCAGCACCACCGACATCGCCTGAAATTTTTCGCCGTCGACTGTGATGCCCTTACGCAAAGGCTCCAGATCGGGGTCAACCGGGTTGCCATTGATCCGCACCCGGTATTTCCGCAGCCAGCCAGTCGAGGGCAGTTCAAGCCGCCGCTTCAACTCTCCGTCGTTGGTCAGCAGCAGCAAGCCTTCGGAATTCAAATCCAGCCGCCCGACCGACATTACCCTTGGCATATCAGGTGGCAGGTTGTCGAACACCGTGTCGCGGCCCTTTTCGTCAGAGTTCGACGTCACCAGCCCATCGGGTTTGTAATACAGCCACAGCCGCGCCGGTTCGGGTTCGCCCAACAACTCGCCACGCACTTCGATCCGGTCCTTGTCGGTGACGTTCAGCGCCGGCGAGGTGATCACCTTGCCGTTCACTGCGACCTCGCCAGCCTCGATCATGCGTTCGGCTTCGCGGCGAGACGCGACGCCGCCACGCGACAACACCTTGGCAATGCGCTCGCCTTCATGGGTCTTTGCGACTGGGGGCTTGGATTTTGCGGCCATAAACGTCATCCTCGGCGTGGGTGGCCAACCCCGGCGGCTGGCTGCCCCCGGACCTGCAAGAGTATTTGACCCGACGTGAAAGAGCAACGCAGCTTCCTATCCTACATGGACATTGCGCTGGAAGAGGCGCGAGCAGCCGGCCTGCGAGGTGAAGTGCCGATTGGCGCGGCCGTCGTGCAGAGCGGCGTCGTCGTGGCCCGTGCAGGCAACCGGACGCGCGAACTGTCAGACCCAACCGCCCATGCCGAGGTGCTGGCGATCCGCGCTGCCTGTGCCATCGCAGGGTCAGAACGGCTGAATGGAGCTGACCTGTACGTGACGCTGGAGCCTTGCCCGATGTGCGCGGCAGCTATTTCGGCCGCGCGGGTCGCGCGCCTGTACTACGGCGCAGCAGATCCGAAATCCGGCGGAGTGTCCGTTGGGGCGCGCGTTTTCAGCCATCCCCAGTGCCACCATGTGCCCGAAGTCTACGACGGCATCGCCGCGACCGAGGCGGAGATGCTGCTCAGGGAATTTTTTGCCATTCGGCGATGACCCCAGTGCCCAGTCAAACCTGTGCACACTGCGCCACAGATTTCCGAAGCATCCCAAAATCAGGTTGCAATTTTTTTGGCCTGCGGTAAAACGCCGCATCCACGACAACGACGCAGGAGGGCTCGCCATGATGAACACTTATCACAGCGCCCGCTACGGCAATCGTGGATCTTTTCTGACATCCGGTTACCGCGCCTAAGCGGTTCCTCTGATCTGAGCAGAAGCTAACCAGCCCTTCCGGCTTATTCCAACCCAAAATCCCCGGACCCTATTTCGGCGCGAGCCGTCGTGGTCCGGGATTAAAACCCCAACAGCAACGCCGTGTTTTGCGGCGAGGAGCAACCCACAATGAAGACGTCTTTCGCCATCGAAGACACGAAACCGCTTGTCAGCATCCAGGCGCTTATCTCGCGTCACGGCGCCATCGTCATCGGTCTGGCCTATCTGCGCGCAGCCTTGGCCATCCGAAAACATCCACCGAACGCTGATGAGATCTGGATCAGCGACCATCTGCGCCGCGACATCGGTTTGCAGCCGAAAAGCGGCCCCATGCGTGGCAATGAGCGCCACCGTTACGGAGGCATTGAATAGACTGGGGCTGAATGACAGCAATCCGGGTTGGGTACAGTTTTGCCCAACCCGGATCAGCGATTCAAATTGTGATCGGCACCAACACTTGCGGCTCCACCACGTTCACGCCCGGCAACCCGTCGCGCAACAGATCGGCATTCTGCGCCAGCATCGGAAAGGTCCGGTAGTGGCACGGGATCACCGTCTTGAACTTGAAATACCGCCTCGCTGCATAAGCCGCCCTCGCCATATCCATCGTGAAGTGCCCGCCCGCCGACAGGATGCCTATATCGGGTTTGTGGTAGTCGCCCATCCAGTCCATATCGGCCATTATGTCAGTATCACCAGACACATAAACGACATGGCCTTCGCCAGCGATCATGAATCCACCCTCAGACCCGACCGCGACAGCACCAATCGCGGTGCCAGCGGTCGAAGAGTGGCAGGCGTTCACCAGCGTGACCTTCACGCCGTTCAAATCGACGGTCCCGCCCTTGTTGAAGCCTATCGTCTGAACCCCGTCACGGGCCTGCAGGAACGTCGCCAGATCATAGATCGCGACAACGGGCACATTGAGTTCATTGGCAATTCCGGCCGCGTCCCCGATGTGATCACCGTGCCCGTGGGTCAAGAGAATGTGGGTAACACCCTTGATCGCATCGTCCCGGCGATCCATCGGAAACATTGGATTTCCGGTAAGCCACGGGTCAATCAGAAAAACGGCGGCGCCTATTTCAATGCGGAAACTGGAATGACCCAGCCAGATGACGTTCATGTTGATATCCCCTATTTGATGCCAACGTAGTGCTGCATCCGACAATGTCCAAAGCTGTTTCGTTGTCTTGCACCCAATCCCGTGCACCGCTAAACGGGCAGCCAAGTTTTCATGGAGAAACCCCATGTCCATCGACATCGACACGGCCAGAAAAGTCGCCAAACTGGCGCGAATCCGGGTGGAAGAGGCCGACTTGCCACGGCTGGCAGGTCAGTTGTCTGGCATTCTCGGCTTCATGGAGCAGTTGAACGAAGTCGATGTCACGGGTGTCGAGCCGATGGTGTCGGTCACGCCGATGCGATTGAAAAGACGGCAGGATGTCGTGACGGATGGCAACATCCAGACGCAAATTCTTGCAAACGCTCCCGATCGACGGGAAGGATTTTTCGCAGTGCCGAAGGTGGTGGAATGAACCCGAACGAACTGACGATTTCAGCGGCACG
>JBDSXE010000198.1:0-5179 GCA_039926325.1 Paracoccaceae bacterium
GGCCTTTGAAGGAGTCCCAAGCTTTCACTACCTGCCACAGACCTGGATCGCTCTGGCTTATCTGTCGCTACTGTCGTCGGCCTTTGCCTATGTCCTTTACTACCAAGTTCTGCAGACAGCCGGCGCAGGTAATCTTGGACTTGTCACCCTGCTGGTCGCGCCAGTTGCCGTGGTTCTTGGCACCGTGGTGTACGGCGAGGCGCTGCCCGCGACCGCCTATCTTGGCTTGGTGTTACTGGCTGCTGGAATGCTGGTGCTGGATGGCCGCGCACTGCCCTGGATCACCACGCGATTTTCTGCGTGAAATCTGGCCCGAGCTTCGCTATTGCCAGCATGGGTAGCAGGGGCGTGTGATGATCTACAAAAACGGTGATGATTTTCGGGCTAGCCCGCGCAAACGGGTGTTGTTGTTCGGTATGTCCGGTTTGGGCAAGACCACGTTGTCCAACATGCTGCGCGATGCCGGGGGGTGGTTTCACTATTCCGTCGACTACCGCATCGGCACCCGCTACATGAACGAATTCATCGCCGACAACTTCAAGCGCGAGGCGATGAAGGTGCCGTTGCTGCGCGAGTTGTTGATGACAGACAGCGTCTATATCGCGTCGAACATCACCTTTGACAATCTGGCGCCGCTGTCAACGTACCTTGGCAAGCCCGGCGATCCGACCAAAGGTGGCGTGCCTTTCCCGGAATACCAGCGCCGTCAGGCGCAGCACCACGCTGCCGAGATTGCGGCGATGCTGGACACCACGCGCTTTATCGAGCGGGCCGAAGATATCTACGGCTACCGGAATTTTGTCTGCGACACCTCCGGGTCGATCTGTGAAGTCGTCAATGCCGAGGATCCGAATGATCCGGTCATGCAAGAGTTGTCGCAGCACCTGCTGATCGTGTGGATCAAAGGCTCTGACGCGCACAAAGTAGAACTGGCGCGGCGTTTCGACCGTGCGCCAAAGCCGATGTACTACCGCCCCGATTTCCTGAGTGCGCTGTGGGACGAGTATATTCAGGGTCGGCCCGAAGCTGCCATCGACCCCGATGCTTTCCTGCGTTTCGGTTTCGCTCGGCTGCTGGATCAACGCCAGCCGCGCTATGCCGCTATGGCCGAATGGGGAATTACCGTGACCGCTGAAGAGGTGGCGCAGGTCACTGACGCGGCGGGGTTTGATCTACTGATCGCAACAGCCCTTGATCGCACGGTTTCTGCGACCTAACTATCGGTTCCGTCGGAGAATCCAATGCCCATCACCCTTCCCCCATCTCTGCCCGCTTTTGACGTTCTGCGGAACGAAGGTGTTGCCGTGATCTCGCCCGACCGGGCCGCGCATCAGGATATCCGCCCGCTGCGGATTGCGCTACTTAACCTGATGCCCAAGAAAATTCAGACTGAGAACCAGTTCGCCCGGTTGATTGGGGCAACCCCGCTGCAGATCGACCTATCGCTGATCCGCATGACCGAACACCAGACTAAAAACACCGCGGCCGAGCATATGGCCACGTTTTACCGGCCATTCGCCGAGGTGGTGGACAGTGGTGAAAAATTCGATGGCCTGATCATCACTGGCGCGCCGATCGAACATCTGGCGTTTGAGGATGTGACCTATTGGGAAGAACTGGTGCAGGTGATGAACTGGACCCAGACCAACGTGCAATCGACCTTTGGCGTGTGCTGGGGGGGCATGGCGATGATCAACCATTTCCACGGCGTCGCCAAACACATACTGCCTGCAAAAGCATTCGGCTGCTTTCCGCATCAGACGCTGCATCCGACCTCACCCTTTCTGCGCGGGTTCTCGGACGATTTCGTGATACCCGTCAGCCGCTGGACCGAGATGCGCCAGCCAGAGGTTGATGCTGCACCGGGGCTGCGGACGTTGATCGGGTCGGACGAGGTTGGACCGTGTCTGATCGAGGATACCGCGCACCGGGCGCTGTATATATTTAACCATTTCGAATACGACAGCGACACGCTGAAGCAGGAATACGACCGCGACGTTGCCAACGGCACGCCGATCAATGTGCCGCTGAACTACTATCCGCAGGACGACCCCTCGCGCAAACCGCTTAACCGTTGGCGCAGTCATGCCCATTTGCTGTACGGCAACTGGATCAACGAAATTTACCAATCGACACCGTATGACATCGCGCAAATTGGTCACTAGCCTTGCCATTGTAGGGGCGTTTCTGGTTGCGTTGGCGCTGATCACCGACGCGCTTGCCTCCCGACGCGAGGCTGTGGCAGAAGCCGCGGCACCGCCGTTGGGTCAGTTCGTGACGGCGAATGGCGCACGGGTTCATGCGCTGGTCAGAGGCGCTGGGCCGGACCTGATCCTGATCCATGGCGCATCAGGCAACCTGCGCGATTTCCTGCCGCTGATCGACCTTTTGGCGCCAAATTACCGCGTGATAGCGTTTGACCGACCGGGCCTTGGCTGGTCAGATCCGATACCTGACGGAGCCACACTTAAGGCGCAAGCGCTGCAATTATCTGCTGCCGCCACCCTGCTGGGGGTCAAGAACCCGATTGTTCTGGGCCAAAGCTATGGCGGTTCGGTTGCATTGGAATGGGCGCTGTTTGCACCGGTGAAGCCCGCCGCCTTGGTACTGGTGTCGAGCCCCTCGTTGCCGTGGCCGGGTAAACTGGACTGGTGGTATCAGTTGACCGCCAGCTGGTTTGGTCAGGCTATAGTGATCCCGCTGGCCGCCGCTTTCGTGCCGGACAGCTACGTCAACCGCACCATAACCGACATTTTCGCGCCAGACGCTGCCCCGGATGATTACCTTGACTACATCGGTGCCGGGTTGACATTGCGGCGCCAGACCTTGCGGATCAATGCCGAACAGGTAAATGGCCTGCGACCCCAAATCGTTGCGATGGCACCGCTTTATCCGCAGCTGACCATGCCTGTCGAGCTAATCCACGGCGATGCCGACACGATTGTGCCGCTGAAAATCCACTCGTTGCCACTGTCGAAAATCCTGCCGAATGCGACGCTGACGATTGTGCCGGGTGCTGGCCACATGCCGCACCATTCGCGGCCCGATCTTGTCATCGCGGCAATCAACCGCGCTGCCCATCGCGCCGGATTGCGTTAGCCGCCCCGATTGCCATACTTGGCGAAATGAAGGAGAGCATCATGGATCTGCCATTCGACGGCGCTATCAGCAAGTACTTCAAGAACGACGCCCCGAAAGAGATACGCAAGGCCATCGAAAGGGCCGCCAAAGACGAGATCATGTCACAGCGCTATCCTTATCGCGAGGAGATGAAGCGCAAGGAGTACGAGGCGCGCATGGCAACGCTGCAACTGCAGCTCGTGCGGTTGCAGGCCGACGTAAAGGCAACCGGCAAACGGATCATCTGCCTGTTCGAAGGCCGCGACGCCGCGGGTAAAGGCGGCACGATCAGCGCCTTGCAACTAAACCTGAACCCACGCGGGGCCAATATCGTGGCGCTGTCAAAGCCGACTGAACGTGAGATGGCGGAGTGGTACTTTCAGCGTTATGTCGACCCGCTGCCGGCGATTGGCGAGATCGCGATCTTTGATCGGTCTTGGTACAATCGCGCTATCGTCGAAGACGTATTCGGCTTTTGCACACCCGACCAGCGCGCGAAGTTCTTTCGACAACTACCTGATTTTGAACGAATGATCGTGGATGACGGTATCGTGCTAATCAAGTTCTGGCTGGAGGTTGACCGCGCCGAACAGTTGAAACGCTTTCTTGACCGCGAACAGGATCCGCTGAAGCAATGGAAGCTGAGCACGATCGACATCGACGGCTTGTCGAAGTGGAAAGAGTATAGCACCGCGATTGACGAAACGATGGCGAAGACGCATTTCGCCTATGCGCCGTGGACGATGATCTTGTCAGACGACAAAATGCGGGCGCGCATTGCCGCTATCCAGACGCTCCTTTTGGCGGTCGATTTCAAGGGTCGCGATCTGAAAGCCATTGGCGAGATCGACCATCTGATCTGCGGCGATCCGTCACTGAGGGCCTCGTGAAGCAAGGCTACCACCACGGCAATCTGCGGCAGGCGCTGGTAGAGGCGGCGCTGATTTTGATCGCAGAGCAAGGGCCGACGGGGTTCACGCTGTCAGAGGCCGCCAAGGCCGCCGATGTGACACCCGCCGCAGTCTATCGCCATTTCGCAGGCCGCGATGACCTGCTGGCAGAGGTGGCGCGGCAGGGCTACGATATTTTTGCCGCGCTGATGGAGTTCGCCTATAACAACGGCAAACCCTCTGCTTTGGCCGCATTCGAGGCAACGGGGCGGGCCTATCTGGCGTTTGCCCGCAAGTATCCCGGTCATTACATGGCGATGTTTGAAAGCGGCCTGAGTGTGAACGCCCATCCCGATTTAGCCCAAGTCGCGCAAAAGGCCCGAAATGTGTTGGAAAAGGCCGCAGAGCAGTTGAGCCAACACCTGCCAGAAGGCAAGCGCCCGCCTGCGTCGATGTTTTCCGCCCATATCTGGGCGATGAGCCACGGTGTCGTCGAATTGTTCATGCGCGGCGCACCCGGCACCAAATCACCCTTCGTGCCGGAAGATTTGCTAGAGGCAGGGATTGGAATTTATCTGCGCGGGCTGGGATTGTTGCGACCCGACAATTAGGTGACGGGCCGTCGGTTTCAGCGGAACAGTACCAGTGCTCCGGGGCTCCACCCGACACGGGTGCGTGTGCCGATGTCCAGCACCGGGCGGCCAAAGACGTTCCGCATCGACAGGCGCATTGGGGTCGTGGTCCCGTCGATCTTGACGTCATAATAGGTCATGTCGCCGTAATAGACGACCTCTTCGACCGTTGCCATGCTTTCGCGGTCCGGTGCGGTCTGGCCGTCGAACAACAGGGTCAGCGTTTCGGGGCGGAAGCCAATGGTTGCCCCGCCTTCGGTCGGTTGACCAGTCACCTGGGCCTCTACATCCAGCGTCAGGCGGCCAAAACCCTGCGCTTCAACCTCTACCCGGCCACCGGACTCGGAGGTAATCTGGGCGGGAAGGAAGTTCATGGTGCCGATGAAGTTCGCCACGGCACGGGTTTTCGGGCGACGGTACAGGGTTTCGGGATCATCCAGCTGTGCGATCTGACCCTCGAACATGACGGCGATACGGTCTGACATGACCAGCGCCTCTTCCTGATCATGGGTGACAAGAATGAACGTGATGCCGACC
>JBDSXE010000199.1:0-4859 GCA_039926325.1 Paracoccaceae bacterium
CTGATATTCGACACCACCCTGCGCGACGGCGAGCAATCGCCGGGTGCCACGATGACCCACACCGAAAAGATGGAGATTGCGATCCTTCTGGATGAGATGGGCGTCGATATCATCGAGGCCGGCTTTCCCATCGCATCGGAAGGCGATTTCGCCGCCGTGTCAGAAATTGCCAAGCTGGCCGCCAATGCCACGATCTGCGGGCTGGCGCGGGCGAACTTCAAGGACATAGACCGCTGCTGGGACGCGGTCCGTCATGCGAAGTCCCCCCGCATCCACACCTTCATCGGCACCTCGCCCCTGCACCGCGCCATCCCCAACCTCGACATGGATCAGATGGCGCAGCGCATCCACGAAACCGTCACCCACGCCCGCAACCTGTGCGACAACGTCCAGTGGAGCCCGATGGACGCGACCCGCACCGAACACGATTATCTGTGCCGGACGGTCGAGATTGCGATCAAGGCCGGTGCGACGACGATCAACATTCCCGATACCGTGGGCTACACCGCCCCGCGTGAAAGCTCTGACTTGATCAGGATGCTGCTGGAACGGGTGCCGGGTGCCGACACGATCATCTTCGCCACCCACTGTCATAACGACCTTGGCATGGCGACCGCGAACGCCTTGGCCGCGGTCGAGGCTGGTGCGCGGCAGATCGAATGCACCATCAACGGACTAGGGGAACGGGCCGGCAATACCGCGCTGGAAGAGGTCGTCATGGCGATGAAGGTCCGCAACGACATCCTGCCCTACCAGACCCGGATCGACACGACCAAGATCATGAACCTGTCGCGCAAGGTCTCCAGCGTGTCCGGCTTTGCCGTACAGTTCAACAAGGCCATCGTCGGCAAGAACGCCTTTGCCCATGAGTCCGGCATCCATCAGGACGGCATGCTGAAGAACGCCGAGACCTTCGAAATCATGCGCCCGCAGGACATTGGGCTGGCGGATACTTCGCTGGTGATGGGCAAGCATTCCGGCCGGGCGGCGTTGCGCGCCAAGCTGCGCGATCTGGGCTACGAGATGGCGGACAACCAGCTTAACGACGTCTTCGTCCGCTTCAAGGCACTGGCCGACCGCAAGAAGGAAGTCTTTGACGACGACCTGATTGCACTGGTGCAAGATCAGGGCGCGCAAGAGGCGCACGATACGCTGCATGTCAAACGCCTGCGCGTGGTCTGCGGCACCGACGGTCCGCAAGAGGCGGAACTGACGCTGACCATCGACGGGGTGGACCATTCGATTGATGCCACGGGCGACGGGCCGGTCGATGCGGCGTTCAATGCGGTCAAGATGCTGTACCCTCACCACGCCAGTTTGCAGCTGTATCAGGTCAGTGCCGTGACCGAAGGCACCGACGCGCAAGCCACCGTTTCGGTACGCATCGAAGAGGACGGCCGCATCGCAACTGGCACCTCTGCCGACACTGATACCATCGTCGCCAGCGTAAAAGCGTATGTGAATGCGCTGAACAGGTTGATCCAGCGTCGGCAAAAGTCTGCGCCGGATTCGGACGTAAAGTCGGTTTATTATCAGGATGCGTCACAATCTGGCGTCAGATAGCCACTAAAATGTTGTGAAATCACAATTACTTGGGGGTCGGGCGTCAATCCGCCCGACCCCTAGACGGCCCTTTCACTCCACTCCGGCAACTCGTATATGAAGGCGCTCGCCTTGGGTCTGACCCGAGTCGCGGGCATATTTTCTTTTGCGAACGCGAAGGTTCCTGCAGCATGTGGTTACTCTCTGGCCTCTTTTCGTCGGACATGGCGATCGACCTTGGTACGGCCAATACGCTGGTCTATGTGCGGGGTAAGGGCATTGTCCTGAACGAGCCTTCGGTCGTCGCCTATCACGTCAAGGACGGCAAGAAGCAGGTGCTTGCGGTGGGCGAAGATGCCAAGCTGATGCTGGGGCGCACGCCGGGCAGCATTGAGGCGATCCGCCCGATGCGCGATGGCGTTATCGCCGACTTTGATACCGCCGAGGAAATGATCAAGCATTTCATCCGCAAGGTTCACAAACGCTCCACCTTCTCAAAGCCCAAGATCATCGTCTGCGTGCCGCACGGTGCGACACCAGTTGAAAAACGCGCGATCCGGCAGTCGGTCCTGTCAGCTGGCGCGCGGCGGGCTGGCCTGATTGCAGAGCCGATTGCCGCAGCGATTGGTGCGGGGATGCCGATCACCGACCCGACCGGCAACATGGTTGTCGACATCGGTGGCGGCACAACCGAAGTGGCTGTGCTGTCGTTGGGTGATATCGTCTACGCGCGTTCGGTGCGCGTCGGTGGCGACCGCATGGATGAGGCGATCATCAGTTATCTTCGCCGCCATCAAAACCTGCTGATCGGTGAACAAACTGCAGAGCGGATCAAGACGACCATCGGCACCGCGCGGATGCCGGATGACGGACGCGGCGCGTCGATCACCATCCGGGGCCGCGATCTGCTGAACGGCGTTCCGAAGGAAACCGAGATCAATCAAGCGCAGGTTGCCGAAGCGTTGTCAGAACCCGTGCAGGCGATTTGCGATGCCGTTATGCAGGCGCTGGAAACCACGCCGCCCGATCTGGCCGCCGACATTGTTGACCGGGGCGTCATGCTGACCGGCGGTGGTGCGTTGTTGGGTGATCTGGACCTTAGTCTGCGCGAGCAGACCGGGCTTTCCATCTCTGTTGCCAACGAACCTTTGAACTGCGTGGCACTGGGCACCGGCAAGGCGCTGGAATATGAAAAGCAATTGCGGCATGTGATCGACTACGACAGCTAGTTCTGTCGCCGTCACCTGAAAGCGCCCGATGGCCAAGACGCGCACCTATGGTTCCGACGAGTTCTCTCGCCCACTGCGTCGGGTGCTGGTGGGGCTATTGGTGCTGCTGTTGCTGGCGCTGTTCCTGCTGTGGCGGATCGACAGCCCGCGGGTAGAACGATTCCGCACAGCCTTGGTTGATGCGGTGGTGCCGAATTTCAGCTGGGCCATGGTGCCAGTGACCAAGACCATTTCTATGATCGACAACTTTCAGTCCTATGCACGGCTGTACGAGCAAAACCAGCAGTTGCGCGATGAATTGCAGCAAATGAAGGCGTGGAAAGAGGCCGCCCTGCAACTGGAGCAAAAGAACGCCCGCTTGCTGGACCTGAACCAAGTGCGGCTGGACCCGATGCTGACCCATGTGACGGGCGTCGTGCTGGCCGACAGCGGCTCTCCTTTCCGCCAGTCGGTCCTGCTGAACGTAGGGGCCCGCGACGGCATCCGTGATGGTTGGGCCACGATGGACGGCATCGGTCTGGTCGGTCGCATTTCGGGGGTGGGCGAACGGACGAGCCGCGTCATCCTGCTGACCGACAGCAACTCGCGCGTTCCTGTAGAGGTGCAATCGACTGGGCAGAAAGCTATCCTGTCCGGCGACAACTCCATGCTGCCCCCATTGGATTTCATGGAACACCCCGATCAGGTCCAGCCGGGCGATCAGGTCGTGACCTCTGGCGATGGTGAGGTGTTTCCCGCCGGATTGCTGGTGGGCACCGTTGCCCTTGGCACCGACAAACGGCTGCGGGTCGTGCTGGCGGCCGATTACGAACGGCTGGAATTCCTGCGCGTCCTTCGAAGCCACGAGGCGGAACCGATCACCGACGCGGGCGCGTTGCTGGCGCCAGAGCCGCCGCAGCCACTGCCTGACGGGTATCAGGGACCGCTGCTACCCGGACCGGGCACGATGGGTGCTGTGAATGGTGGCAGCAATGGCTAACGGCTGGATCAGTTCGGTCTGGATGCACCGCCTTCTGTTTCTGGCGGTGGCGGGGCTGCTGATATTTCTGCGATTGCTACCACTACAGACAGAGGCGGGGTATTTACCCGGCCCCAACCTGCTGTTGTGCCTGATCTTCGCCTGGACGGTGCGGCGGCCTGAGTATCTGCCGGTTCTGATGATTGCGGGCGTAGTGTTGCTGGAGGACATGCTGCTGATGCGGCCACCCGGCCTTTGGACCGGGCTGGTGATCTTGGCGTCGGAATTCATCCGCTCTCGTGTGGCGTTGACGCGAGAGCTGAATTTCGGGGTGGAATGGCTACTGGTTGCTGGGTTGATGGTCGCAATGTTCGTGGCCTACCGCATCATTCAAGTGCTGGCAATGCTGCCGCAACCTGCCTTCGGCTTTGCGCTGGTGCAGATCTTATGGTCCGTCATCGCCTATCCCGCAGTTGTCGCGGTATCACGCTATGGCCTTGACCTGCACAAACCCGCAATGGGCGAGCTTGACGCCTATGGAAGACCACTATGAGGCGCACGGCGCGCGACAGCGAAGATAGCGCCAAGCGCATCACCCGGCGCAGCCTGTTCATGGGCGGCTGCATGACGGCGATCATTGCGGGCCTTGGCGGGCGAATGCACTATCTGGGTGTGGACGAGGCCGACCAGTTCCGCCTGCTTGCCGAAGAAAATCGCATTAACATTCAGTTGATCCCCCCGGCACGCGGGCTGATCCTTGACCGCAATGGCAAGCTGATCGCCGGTAACGAACAGAACTACCGCGTCGTGATCACTCGTGAAGGCGCTGGCGACGTGCAACTGGTGCTGAACCGGTTGAGCCATCTGATACCCATGACCGAAAGCGAGATGGGCCGCATCCTGAAGGATGTGGAGCGCAACTCCTCCTTCGTGCCGATCCCAGTGGCTGACCGGCTGAGCTGGGACGATTTTTCCAAAGTTGCAATAAACGCCCCCGCTCTGCCAGGTGTGTCGCCCGATGTCGGGCTCAGCCGGATTTACCCACGCGACGTCGATTTCGCCCACGTCGTGGGCTATGTCGGGCCGGTGTCGGAAGGCGACCTTGCTGGTGTCGAGAATCCGGATCCGCT
>JBDSXE010000200.1:0-6149 GCA_039926325.1 Paracoccaceae bacterium
GCCAGCATCAACCTTGCAGCCGTGGCCGACCTGCGGAAAAACTTCCCCGACCTAGATCTGATCCTGATCGAGTCTGGCGGCGACAACCTCGCTGCCACCTTCTCCCCCGAACTGGCGGACCTCAGCATCTACGTCATCGACACCGCCGCAGGCCAGGACATCCCCCGCAAACGCGGCCCCGGCGTCACCCGCTCTGACCTCTTGGTCGTCAACAAAACCGACCTCGCCCCCTACGTCGGCGTCGATCTGACCTTGCTGGAACAAGACACCAAACGCGCGCGCGGCTTCCGCCCCTACATCATGGCCCGTATCCGTCAAGGTCACGGCGTGCCAGAAGTCGTGGATTGGCTGCAACGCGAAGGCGGCCTGATCTTGCGCCAAACCGAAACCGCCGTCTAACCACTACAATTTATCTAAAATTTCGTTTCATCTTTTCAAAAATATCCCAGGGGGTCCGGGGGTGTGAAACCCCCGGCGGCACATCAAAAATCCAAATCTGAAAAGTTAAGGCGCAGTAAATCAAAGTCCACAACATATTGATTTCACACGAAATACCATATTTTTCACGCGTGAAATCCCAGTCTCACTCCGCAGGCAATACCCTTACCGCCCCCTTATCCGCCGACGACGCAAACAAAGCATAAGCCTTCAAAGCCAGCGAAACCTTGCGCGACCGCGCCTTCACCGGCTTCCATCCCAACCCATCCTGCTCCGCCCGCCGCGCCGCCAATTCCGCGTCCGTCAGCCGCAACGAGATCGCCCGTTTCGGAATGTCGATGTCGACCATATCTCCCTCACGGACCAACCCGATCACCCCACCAGCCGCCGCCTCCGGGCTGACATGCCCGATCGACAACCCCGAAGTCCCGCCAGAGAACCGCCCGTCCGTGACCAAAGCACAAGCTTTCCCCAACCCCATGCTTTTCAGATAGCTCGTCGGATACAGCATCTCCTGCATCCCCGGCCCGCCCTTAGGCCCCTCATAGCGGATGACCAGCACATCGCCCGGCTTGATTTCCTTGGCCAGAATCGCGTTCACCGCCGCGTTCTGCGACTCAAACACCCGCGCCGGGCCTGAGAATACCAGGATAGACTCGTCCACCCCCGCGGTCTTGACGATGCAGCCATCGGGCGACAAGTTGCCCGTCAGCACTGCCAACCCGCCATCCTTGGAGAACGGCGTCGCCGCCGAGCGAATGACGCCGTTCTCCCGGTCCAGATCCAACGTGTCGTAGCGCCCGGTGGCGGTAAATGCCATCGTCGTCCGAACCCCACCCGGTGCCGCGCGGAAAAACTCCCGCACACTTTCCTGATTGGTCCGGCTGATGTCCCACTGATCAATCGCCGCCCCGATGGATCGTGAATGGATCGTCGGCACTTCGCGGTTCAGCAACCCAGCACCGTCCAATTGACCCAAGATCGCCATGATCCCGCCCGCGCGATGAACGTCCTCCATATGCACGTCCTGCTTGGCCGGTGCGACCTTGCACAGCACGGGCACCTTGCGGCTAATGGCGTCGATGTCGGACAGATTGAAATCAACCTCGCCTTCATGGGCAATCGCAAGAACATGCAGCACGGTATTCGTCGAGCCGCCCATCGCCACGTCCAACGCCATCGCATTCTCGAACGCTTGTTTGGTCGCAATGTTGCGCGGCAAGACGTTCACATCGTCCTGTTCGTAGTACCGCTTGGTGATGTCGACGATCAGATGCCCCGCTTCGACAAACAGCCGCTTGCGGTCGGCATGGGTCGCCAAGGTCGATCCGTTGCCCGGCAATGACAGCCCTAACGCCTCGGTCAGGCAGTTCATCGAATTGGCGGTGAACATGCCCGAACACGACCCGCAAGTCGGGCAGGCAGCCTTCTCGATCGCCTCAACCTCTTCGTCGGAATATTGCTCATCCGCAGCCGAAACCATCGCGTCGACCAGATCAAGTGCCACCTCTTTGCCCTTGATCACCACCTTGCCCGCCTCCATCGGCCCGCCCGACACGAACACGCACGGGATGTTCAGCCGCATCGCCGCCATCAACATGCCGGGGGTGATTTTGTCGCAGTTCGAAATGCAGACCATCGCGTCCGCGCAATGCGCGTTGACCATGTATTCCACGCTGTCAGCGATCAGTTCGCGCGAGGGCAGCGAATACAGCATCCCGTCATGGCCCATCGCAATGCCGTCATCGACCGCAATGGTATTGAATTCCTTGGCAACCCCACCCGCTGCCTCGACCTCGCGGGCAACCATCTGACCCAGATCTTTCAGGTGGACATGCCCCGGCACGAACTGGGTAAAGCTGTTCACGATCGCGATGATCGGCTTGCCAAAGTCGCCATCCTTCATCCCAGTCGCGCGCCAAAGACCACGCGCTCCGGCCATGTTGCGGCCATGTGTGGTCGTGCGGGAACGGTAAACGGGCATGGCGATCTCCTGCTGGCGTGTCAGATCTAGCGACGTAGAGGGTTTGTAATTGAACCGTTGCGCCACCGCAATCAAGAGCGGGCACTGGTTTTCGGGCTTATATTCAGCATCAACGGCTCACAATCAGGCGATGTCAACATAACTGCCGGCTGGTTGCATCGCCAACAAACCATCGCTAACCATTGCTGATGATAGTGGGTTCAGCGGGGATCAGGTGAGCGGCCTAAGAATTGCCTGCATCGGTGAATGCATGATCGAACTAAGCCGGCTTGACCTGAACATCGGCGCTGCCAAAGTCGGTTTTGCCGGTGACACTCTGAACACCGCCACCTACCTCGCCCGCCTTGGCGCGAACGTCAGCTTCATCACCAACCTCGGCCACGACGCCTTTTCCACTCGCATGCTGGAAAACTTTCGCGGTGAGGGCATCGACACCACCCTGATCGGCCTGCACGAAACCCGTCTGCCCGGCATTTATTCCATCGAAACCGACCAAAGCGGAGAGCGCAGCTTTCGCTACTGGCGCGAAACCTCTGCTGCGCGCACACTGTTTACTGGCACCGGGGCCACGCTGGATGACCTTGCCCAGTTCGACGTGATCTACCTGTCTGGCATCACCCTCGCCATTCTGTCGCCCGAAATCCGCGCTGCTCTGACAAATACCGCCGCCCGGCTGCGCGACGCCGGAAAGCAGATCGTATTCGATACGAACTACCGCCCCCGGCTCTGGCCGGACGAAGATACTGCCCGCCAAGCCTTCACAGCGATGTGGCAGGCCGCCACCCTTGCCTTGCCCTCGTTCGATGATGAACAGCGCCTCTATCCCGGCACCACGCCCGCCCAGGTGATTGCCCGCATTGCCGCCGACGGCCCTGCCGAAGTTGTCCTCAAGAACGGCGCAGCTGGCCCGCTGATCAGCCACCTTGGCAAAATCAGCCAGTGCGCCCTGCCCCCGTCAGACGATGTCATCGACACTTCAGGCGCAGGTGACAGCTTTAACGCGGGCTACCTCGCCGCCCGCCTGAACGGCGCCACCGCGACCGAAGCCGCAGCCGCGGGCCACACCCTCGCCACCCGCGTCATCGCGCACCACGGCGCAGTCATTCCCAAACTGGCAATGCCGACCAAAGCCTAGCTGACCTGCGTCGCCAGTGTAACCAGCGGAAAGGCAAGTCCGGCCATGGCGATCGACAGCCCCATAGGAAATTTGGTCGACCCGCCAAAAGACTTCCATCCCAACTTGGCCACTATCGGAAATCGCCGGAGTGTCAGGACCAGAATGATCCCCGTGATTAACGAGACTGAAAACACATTTGCAAACACCGCGATTCCACTGGTCGGAACGGCCAGCATGAGCGCGGACAGGATTTTAACATCCCCCCCCCCGACCATGCGAAACGCAAAGCCGACGCAGCCCAATGCGAAGACAAGCCCGGCAATGGCAAGGCGCGCCCATAGGTCAGCGGGCGGGAAAAAAAGAATAATCAACGCCAAAACGCCTAGCGTGATCAACGTCAAACCATTGGGAATGCGCATGAAACGCAGATCGAAATAAGCAACCGCCACCAGAACTGGCGCCAACAACAGCATCGGAACGATGTTCATCAGCGATCCTTTCGCGCCATTCAGGCTGATTTGGAGCTTTGGTAGTCGGGGATGGAACGCCTATCCATCAACCGAAAGACCAGCTCTGCCAAAGAGCTGCATTCCGTTTTGTGATAGATATTACGCAAATGGGTACGGACAGTTGGCTCCGACAAAGACAGCTCTTTGGCTACGGCCTGCACCATTAGCCCGTTGGCAAGAAGCAGGCATACCCGAAACTCGGCCCGGCTGAGACGCATCGGATTTTCAGTACCCAGAATATTCGCGCTGCCGCCATTGTGGAAGCCCGTGGGATCATTCGTGCGGTGGTTGATGATCGACCGTGTGACCAACCCGACCCGGCGGCTGGCCCAGACCCGGATCATGTCAGGAAGCATGGCCGAAATGGTGGTTTCGTTCGCGGGCGAAAGACGCTCTCGAAAATGCAGCTCGATATGATCGCGGGTTTGTGGTCCGGACGACAGCATCAGAACCACAAAATCCTTCATCCGTCGCGCGGATTGCCACTCAGAAAGCGAAGGATCGCCCGTCGAATCATCATCATGTGCTCTGGCCTGCCAAATCGTGCCAGAGCGTGCCCGATAAATCAGCGGCCCGAAGAAAGAGTCGGCAAAACTGCGATGCAGCGGCCGGACAGTGTTGCGGGCGAGGTCAGACATGGCGATGCGGACCGGTCGTGGATCGTTCATTTGGGTCCGCACGATCACGCCAGCTTCGGCGTCAAGCCCCGAAACCAGTTCACTCAACGCTGTCTGCAACGAAACCGTGCCGTTGAGTGCCTCGCACCAGGTTACAATCGCATGCATCGCCGTTGAACTGATTGTTCCCGTCGCGGCCAAATGTGTCCCAGCTCCGCCAAGTGCTTGAACGGTCATTCGTTCATCCCCCAACAAATGTTTGGTCGGCCGCACGGCCTAAAATCAATGCTCGTAATATTCGCGGCTAACCCGTGTGTCCCTCCTGATAGACTTTCACCTTTCATATTTTAGTCAAGCTATCGCCACGATTCCGCCTTAAAGACGACGATTTTACAACCAAGAGGAGAATAGGAGCGGTTGCAGCAGTTCCAGAATCGAAATTTTCAGGGATTAGAATCAGTTTTGTTTCCATAATATAGCCAATATTTTCGCACCGTCATGCTTCACCCATGCATGTATCGGATGTAGCGAATCACCACCGGGCCAAGCGCGAGCATTAAAAGTGTGGGCAACATCAGCGACGCCATGACAGCTGACATCTTCACGGGCAGCTTGTTTGCCATTTCCTGAGCCCGCAATTCGCGGGACAGCCGCATCTCGTCCGAGTAAACCGTCAAGGCATCCGAAATGCTGCTGCCATACTGCAGAGACTGCAAAACGACGTTGGCGAACGAACTGACCTCGGCGACGCCTGTGCGTGCCGCCATGTCCAGCAGGGCCTTGTCGCGGCCACGCCCCGCCTGGATTTCACGCTGTGCAATTAGCAGTTCTTCCGAGATGGCTGGAGCGGTCGCAGTTGTCTCATTGGCGACACGGATCATGGCAGCATCCAGACCCAGGCCGGATTCAACCGATATCTGCAGCAGGTCCAGGACGTTCGGGAAGCTGTCGCTGATGGCTTGGCGCCGCGCATTCACCTTTCCGTTCAACCAATAGACCGGCCCAAAGAATCCCGCTGCCACCAGCACGCTCAGCATCATGAGAATTTGTGTCTGACTGAGCGCACCAAACTTGGTCGCAACCGGTTCTGGCAAGGCAAGAAATCCGGTTCTGGACAGGGCGATCAGCCCGATAAGGACACCTGGCAAGACAAAACCGAACCCAAGGCGGACAAGATAAAAGTTGCGTAGTCCATTGCGCCCGGTCACGCCCGCTTCTGCCATGCGGCGTTGTATCTGACTGCGCTCTTTGCGGTCAGCCGGGATCAGCGACCTCATCAGGCCCTTCGGGTCTGCATCCGATGAGCGAAGCAACCCCGCCTCGACCCCGGAAGGACGCCGGCGCAGCGACTGCTGTGCGATCCGCTGCAGAACGGGATCGCGGACGGCAAAGCTACCCGACACACCTAGGATCACCATAAGGCAGCCAAGCGCCACCCCAACGATCACAAGCGTCTGTGGCGAAACGCCCCATAGGCCAAGCGT
>JBDSXE010000201.1:0-4920 GCA_039926325.1 Paracoccaceae bacterium
GGATCGAATTGCCGATGCGCGGCAGGATGATGTACCACAGCACCGCCCAGCGCCGTGCGCCAACATCCCGCGCCGCCTCGACCGACTGATCCGACACCGCACCCAGCCCGGACAGCAATATCAGCACTGTCAGCGGGATATTGTCCCACACAAGCCCGATCACCGGCCCCCACGGCGTCAGATAAGGAGAGCGGATTTTGCCAAGACCCAGCGCGTTCCCCACCAAATCCACCGTCCCGTTCGGCCCCAGCACTCGGATCACCGCATAGCTGAGGATGATGGACGGCACGAACATCGGAAATATTGCCAACCCCTGCACATAGGCGGCAAGGCGACCCTTGGCGAACCGCAGATACAACGCGATCGGCAGGCAGATCGGCACCAGCAACGCTGCACAAACCCCGGTCGTCCATAGCGTCACCAGCAGGTTGTTGATGCTGTATTGGTCCGAGAAAAAGAAGACGTATGTCTCCAACGAGAAACGCTTATCCCCGCTCGCGTCGGGCAGCCAGACCGTGCGGGTAATAGCGGAAATGATCGGCCAGATGATCATCCAGCCGACCAGCAACACAGGCGGGGCGACCAGCAAAAGGCCGATGTGCCCCCTGCCCTGCCCGATACCGGCGACAACTTTCGCCGGCTTTTCCGTCACTTGGTGCGGTCTACGTTGGGGGCCACGTTGCGATACCAACCATCATTGATGGCCTTTTCCCAATCACCGCTTGGAAATACGGGGATCGTGGTCGGGATCACGTCCTTGTATTTGTCGCGCAACTCTGGCGCGACATAATCCCACGACACGCCCGGAAAGCCGCCTAGTTCGCTTAGCACCGCCGACTGGATTTCCTCGCTCAGAACAAAATCCGCCAGCTTCAGCGACGCCTCCTTGTTGACGCCATTCGCCAGCACCACACTGCGCGAGAACCCACCCGGCAGACCCAGATCGGACAGTTGTACCAGACCGGTGGTCTCAGGCAGAACACCCGTCGCGATAGCCTGCAACGCCTGATCCGACCACGCCGGGATCATTGTCACCGCAGACTGGCTCAACAACTGGATCGACGGCGTATTGCCAGAGGTATAGGCACCCTGATCAAACAACGATGGTGCCAGATCCATCAACAGATCCCACGCCGGTTTCAACGCGGCGTCGCCGGCCTCTGCGCTGAAATTGTCGACCTTGAACTTGGCCGGGTCTTTGCCGTTCACCTCGTAAATCGCGCGGCGCACGAAGTTGCCGCCAGAGCCGCCCTTGTCCGGGCGGTTGTAGATGAACTGACCGGGGTTGGCCTTGATCCAAGCGATCAGGTCGGCAAACGTCTTGGGCGCTTTGGCCGGGTCAAGTTTTGTCGTGTCATAGGCCAGCAGAACCTGACTGCCCCGATATGGCACAGAAAAGTCGCCATCGAATGCCAGCGGGTTGATCTTGGAATAGTTCGACAGCCCGGCCTCTTTGATGTTGACGTAAAGCCCGGCATCCAATGCACCGGACGGCAGGCGCGGATCGAAATTCTCGAAATAATCGGCTTGCGGATCGGATTTGCCGGCCAAGGCCGCCAATGCGCGATCACCAATCGCAAGATTACCGGCGTTGTCGCCTGCGTCGACAAGGTTCAGCGTGATGCCGGGATTTGCCGCCTCAAACTTTGGCTGAACGATATTGGTCCAGAAATCGAGGATGTTCTGGTCGGATGAGGTGTACCAGTCGATTCGGCCCGCGTCGGCCATCGCCAACTGTGGCAGCAGGACGATCCCGGCAGCAATACCGCCCGTGGACAGCAAGAATGCACGACGTTTCATGACTTCCTCCGTTGATGGCGCTTGGGTCGCCCCGGCGCTTTGTTTTTCGCGCTGCCCCTTGGTCGACGGCACCCACAACACTTGTTCAGGGTGTTCCATGCAGTCGCCCGCGCATTCAAATCAGAGTGCGGCAGGTCACAGGCACACTCTGACACTGATTGAATGAAGGTCACATGACAATGCCGAAGTCCCTGTCTGCACGGGCGGAAATAGAGTTTCCGCGCCCCTGATCCCTCTGTCCTTAGTGTGGCAAGGCGTAAGCGATGATGGAATCGCCAGCCTTGGTTCCCGTTGAACCGTGCCCTCCCGCCACCACGACCAGATATTGCCGACCGTCCTTGCCCAGATACGTCGAAGGAGTGGCCTGACCGCCAGCAGGCAGGCGGGCGCTCCAGATTTCGGCACCGCTGCTCAGGTCATAGCCGCGCACGTAGTAATCCAGCGTTCCGGACAGGAATGCCACGCCGCCACGGGTGATGATCGGTCCGCCTATACCCGGCACGCCCATCTTGAACGGCAGCGGCAACGGCGACAGATCATGGACCGTGCCGTTCACATGCTGATACACGGTCTTGCCAGTGGTCAGGTCAACGCCCGCCACATAGCCCCACGGCGGCGCTTGGCACGGCAACCCGAGTTGCGACAGGAACGTCCTCATCTTTGCCGCATAGCGGGCACCGAAGTTTTCGTTGAACGTCGGGTCGGCATCTGTTGTCACCACGCGCGTGACATCATCCGGGCGCGGGATCAGCTGCGAAGTGAAGGCAAGGTAGACCGGCATCGCAAACATGATTTGCCGTTCAGGATCTACCGCGACCGCGCCCCAGTTGAAGGTACCGAAGTTGCCGGGATAGATGATCGACCCGCGCAAGCTTGGCGGGGTATAGCGTCCTTCGTAACGCAAACTGCGGAACGCGATCCGGCACAGCAACTGGTCCAGCGGGGTCGCGCCCCACATGTCACTTTCGCGCAAGGTGGGCGGGTTGAACGATACGGCAGAGATCGGCTGCGTCGGTGCGGTGAAATCGTCCGCCACCGCACCTTGTGGCGCGGGCACCTCCGTCACAGGCAAGATCGGCTGGCCATTTTGACGGTTCAGCACAAACACCTCTCCCTGTTTGGTGGGCGCTACCAGCGCCGGGACGGTCGCGCCGTTGATGGTCAGGTCCAGCAGGCTGGGCTGAGCCGGCACGTCCATGTCCCACAGATCGTGGTGAACGCCCTGAAACACCCAGGCGACCTTGCCGGTATCGGCATCAAGGGCGGTGATCGAGGATGAAAAACGCTCTACGTCCGCACTGCGACTTGCACCGTATTGGTCAGGCGACTCGTTGCCCATCGGGACGTAAATCAGGTTGAGCTTGCTATCGTATGACGACACGCTCCAGCTGTTCGGCGCATTCTCGGAATAGGTCTGTCCCTCTGCAATCGGCGCAGTCGCATTGGGGTTCTTGCTGTCGAAATTCCATACCAGCGCCCCGGTAAACACGTCGAACGCCCGGATCACACCGGAAGGCGAGGTGACGGAATCGTTGTCGTTAACCGTGCCTCCCACAATCACCAAACGCGGCGTCACCACAGGCGGCGACGTGGAATAGGCCGAACCCGGCGTCACGTTGGGCATGTTGGCCCATAGGTTGATCGTGCCGTCATCGCCGCCAAAGCCGGGGCAGATATTGCCGTTTGCAGCACTGATCGTGATCAGACGACCATCGGAGGTCGGCACGAAAAGCCGTTTCACACAGTCGGGGTCCGGGTTGAACGCGCCCGGCGCCTCGCGGTTGACAACCGGGTTGGCCGCATCAGCCACCGCATTGCCGGTCACGACGTTCTGCGGAACACTGGCGGCCGCCGTGGTCACTTCCGCCGCACTCGCCGCCACCCGTGCGGCGCTGTTGCCCGGCGCGGTATTGGCTGCGGTGGTCTGCGGTGACAACCCGGTTCCGTCGAAATACGTCACGCCCCGACAGGTCATGTGCTGGGTCGAATTGCGCGGCGGCTGTTTCAGTTCGGGATCGAACCGCCATTTCTCGGCGCCCGTGACCGGATCAAGGGCGATCACCGTCGAAAATGGCGTGCAGATATACATCGTGTCGTCCACGATCAGCGGTGTCACTTCATACGTCGTCTCGCCCGGATCTTTGTCGCTGCGGACTTGTCCGGTCTGATAGCTCCACGCTTGGCGAAGGGTGGCGATGTTTGCCGGCGTGATCTGATCCAGCGGCGAATACCGTTGGCCCTTGGGCGTCCGCCCATAGGACGACCACTCACCCGCGGGCACCCCATCCGTCATCGCATCACCCTTGGCAGCCATCCGGTCCGCGGGGAATGCGCCCGACAGGTCGTGAAATGGCGTGAACATCGCCACAACGGCCACGCCCGCGCTTATCAACACTGACGCGATCAGCAGAAATAGTGGCGGATTGCGTGCGGCAATCGGCCTGCGCCGCATTTTCAGCCCGACCGGCACCAACAATATCCCGAACGCGACCAGCACCGATCCGCGCGCCGACAAGGCCCACCAGTCGAACCCCACTTCCCACAGTGACCACAGCAGAACGCCGATCAGCGTCGCCGCGTAGACCGACAGCCCGGCCGCCCGGTCGTTCAGCAGAAGGATGGCGGACAAAACTATCGCGCATCCCATGACGACATAGGCGGGCGATCCATCCAGTATGACCAGATACACCCCGCCGACCGTCAGCAACGCGCCGAAAATCAGCAATAGCCCCGAGATGATCAGACGGTACACGACGACGTCCCCTCAAATTCCGACAGCCAATTTGCGCGCCGACCCGAACCAACGAGCACGGGCAACCCCCGGCCCGCGCGAGCATTTGGTTTCCAACGCCAAATTTCGCAAGCTGGTTCCCGAAGATCATGAACTTTATTTACAGTTGTGTTCACGTTCGCGGAACTACCGGGGCTTGCACGGCGTTAGTACAAATATCCTTAAGTCAGTCCGATGACCGGGTAGCGACCAAACCCAACGAAATGCGGTTCTTGACTAGGGTACGACAGTACGATGGGGGCCATCGCCCGGAAAATTGTGGTTCGCCGCCGTGGAAACCACATCAGATTAAAGTGATGCGTGATACAGTACCCAGTGGGGATAGCATT
>JBDSXE010000202.1:0-14232 GCA_039926325.1 Paracoccaceae bacterium
CCACAGGGTTTCCCCCATGCCAACTACGCCACTTCTGCTCGCTTCCTCCTCTGCAATTCGCCTCACCCTGTTGCAAAACGCGGGCCTCACCGTCACCGCCCAACCTGCCCGCATCGACGAAGATGCCATCCGCGCTTCGCTGCAATCCGACAACGCCAAGCCGCGCGATGTCGCTGACACCCTCGCCGAACTCAAGGCCCGCAAACTCGCCGACAAAAACCCGACCGCCCTTGTTCTCGGTTGCGATCAAATCCTTGCCTTCAACGATCAAATCTTCGCCAAACCCACCTCCCCGGAGGATGCCCGCCAGCAACTCCACACCCTTCGCAACCACACCCACCACCTCCACTCCGCCATCGTCCTCTATCATCAGGCCAAACCGATATGGCGTCACATCGCCACCGCTAAACTCACCATGCGGCCATTCACCGACGCCTTCCTCGACGCCTACATCCAGCGCAATTGGCCCATGATTCAGCACTCCGTCGGCAGTTACCTGCTGGAATCCGAAGGCATCCGGCTTTTCTCCGCCGTCGAGGGCGATTATTTTGCCATTCTGGGCCTGCCCCTGTTACCCCTCCTGAATTACCTGTCGTTAAGAGGTTTCATTTCGTCGTGACCGAACTGCCCCGCATCCCCCTCGCTGGCGTAATCGGCCATCCCGTCGCCCACAGCCGCTCGCCCGCCCTGCACGGCTATTGGTTGCGGCGCTATGGCATCAAGGGCCACTACATCCCGCTGGACATCGGTCAAGCCGACCTGCGTGAAGCGTTGCACACCCTGCCCAAACTGGGTTTCGTCGGTCTGAATGTCACCATCCCGCACAAGGAAACCGTGCTGGCGCTGGCGGATGTCGTGACCGACCGTGCCGCCTTGATTGGGGCCGCCAACACCTTGATTTTCCGCAAGGATGGCAAGATCCATGCCGACAATACCGATGGTTCCGGGTTCATGGCAAACCTTCGGCAATACGCGCCACACTGGAATCCTCACGCCGGTCCCGCTGCGGTCTTTGGTGCCGGCGGCGCGGCCCGTGCCGTCATCGCCGCATTGATAGAGGTTGGCGTGCCAGAGATTCGCATCGCCAACCGCACCCGCCCTCGCGCCGAAAGCCTGCGCGCCGATTTTGGTGCAAAGCTGCAGGTCTGCGACTGGGTGCAGGCCGCCAACATGCTGGAAGGCGCGGCTCTGGTCGTCAACACCACATCCCTTGGCATGATCGGCAAACCTGATTTCCGCGTGCCCCTTGACGCCCTATCGCCCGGCACCATCGTCACCGATCTGGTCTACACCCCGCTGGCCACCCCGTTCCTGATCGAGGCGCAGGAACGTGGCGCGCATATCGTCGATGGCTTGGGCATGCTGCTGCATCAGGCGGCACCCGGTTTTGAACGCTGGTTCGATCATCGCCCCGATGTTGACGACGCCACCCGTGCCGCCGTGCTTGGCGCATGACAGTGCCATTCACCCTTGGGCTGACCGGCTCCATCGGCATGGGCAAATCGACGACCGCTGCAATGTTCGCCGCCGATGGCATCCCGGTCTGGGACGCCGACGCTGCGGTTCACCGACTTTACGCAGCCGGTGGCGCAGCGGTTCAACCCGTTGCTGCGCTGTTCCCAGAGGTGCTCAAGGACGCCTCTATTGACCGCGCCAGCCTCAAAGCCCTGATAACGCGCGATATTTCGGCGCTGTCGTTGTTAGAGGCTGTCGTACACCCCCTCGTTGCCGCCGACCGCACCGCCTTCATCGTCAAAGCCACGGGCGATCTGCTTGTCCTCGACATCCCCCTTCTCTTTGAAACTGGCGCTGAAACCAGCCTGGACGCCACTCTGCTTGTAACCGCCCCCGCCGCCCTGCAACGCCATCGCGTCCTGTCTCGCCCCGGCATGACCGCACAGCAGTTCGATACCCTGCTTGCCCGCCAGATGCCTGATGCGGAAAAGCGGTTCCGCGCCACCCACATCGTGGAAACCCTCGACCTCACCTCGACCAACGCCTATGTCAAAGCTCTGATCGCCCATATCCGAGCCAGCAATGCGTGAAATCGTTCTCGACACCGAAACCACCGGCCTCGACCCCGCCACGGGCGACCGTATTGTTGAGATTGGCGCCGTCGAACTGCACAACCACATGCCGACTGGTCGCACTTACCACCAATACCTGAATCCCGAACGCATGATGCCCAAGGAGGCGTTCGAGGTTCACGGCTTAAGCGATGATTTCCTGCGCGACAAACCCCGCTTCAGCGCGGTGGCAAAGGATTTTCTGACGTTCATCGGTGAAGCGCGGCTTGTGATTCACAATGCTGCGTTCGATATGAAATTCCTGAACTCTGAACTGACCGCTGCTGGTCACCCCACCATCCCGATGACCCAGTCGCTTGATACCGTGGCCATCGCGCGGCAGAAATATCCCGGCTCACCAGCCTCGCTCGATGCGCTGTGCCGCCGCTTCAACATCGACAATTCCGCCCGCACCAAACACGGCGCGCTCTTGGACAGCGAAATCCTGGCCGAGGTTTACCTTGAACTCATCGGCGGCCGCCAACCCGACCTGACCCTGAACGCTTCCACCGGCACCGATCTGGCCAACGCCGCCCCGGTCTGGCGTCCACGTCCGCGCCCGACCGCTCTGCCATCCCGCCTCACAGACGCAGAAAGCGCCGCTCATCTGGCCTTTGTGGCCAAACTGGGCGACGCTGCAATCTGGCTCAAACGCCTGTAGGGTGCGCTTCAGCGCACCTGTCTCAATTCAGCGGCGCTGGTGCTGGCGCTTGTTGCATCGCAGCGCGACGCGCCATTTCCTGCCGGTACAGCTGCAGAAAATCCACGTTGTCGATGTTCAGGGGCGGAAAGCCGCCATCATGCGTCACGTCCGAAATGATCCGGCGGATGAACGGGAACAGCATCCGCGGGCATTCGATCAGCAGAAACGGATGCAGCTGATCTTCCGGCACGTTTTCAACCAGAAACACCCCGCCGTATTCCAGCTCCATCAAGAACAGCGTGTCGTCGTTGGCCTTGTTCTTCGAGGTGATCTTGAACTTGCAGATCACGTCATACTGATTGTCCACCGGGCGCTTTCGTGCGTCCAGATTGACGCCAACCTGAATGTCCGGCTGCATTTCGGTCCCGGTCAGACCCTTTTGCGCCACCAGGTTCTCAAAACTCATGTCGCGCACGAATTGCGCCAGAACCTGCATCTTTACGGCAGGCACTGTCGGCGGTGCGGCTCCGTTGGTTGTCTCGGCCATGTCTCACTCCCTCAAAGCCTTATGTTGTCCGCTGATTAGCAGGCTGTCAGGACTGGGTCCATCCCGAAGGCTTGTGCGGCGCCTTGGTCATCGGCACCTCTTCAATCACCTCGGCGTCGATCACATCATATTGCGAACCGCCCATCGGTCCCCGCATTGGCGCACTCCGCACGGCCGTGGTGGTGCGCGCTGCAATCGCCGCGATCACCCCACGCCGCACTGCAGGAATCAGCAGCAGCAGCCCCATCGCATCGGTTAGAAATCCCGGCAATATCAGCAGCATCGCCGCCAGCATGATCAACCCGCTATGTGCTACCCCCGAAAACGGATTGCGCGCCGCCCCCATGCCCTGCCGCAGGTTCATGCCAACTCGCTCGCCCTGCCAGCGGATCAACCCGATCCCCAGCATCCCGGTCCCGATCACCCACGCCAGCGTCAGCCACAGCCCCAGCCAGCCGCCCAATGTGACGAAAAGGGCTATTTCGATCAGCGACCAGGCGATGAACAGCAGCAAAATCCGCATCCGCAGGCTCCTTTTGGGGCAATTTGTCCGGGCTGGTGGACTTGCCCCCCCCGAGACCTTACATAAGGGTCAACGCCCGAAAATACCAACCCCAGAGGCCGTTTTGCCCATCCGAGGTTCCGCATGAATTCCTCTCTGATCCAACTGCTCGTTCTGGCCGGGATCGCCATTTTCCTTATCCTGAAGCTGCGTTCCGTGCTTGGCACCCGCGAGGGCTTTGAAAAGCCCGCTGTGGCCGAAAGCGCCCCCAGTCCCCGCGCCAAGTTTGAGGTGATCGAGGGCGGCCCCGACCGCGACATCACCGACAACACGGCCGACCCCGCCGCCACCGCAGCACTGGCCGCGATGAAGGCTGCCGAACCCAGCTTCAACGTCACCGATTTCCTGAAAGGTGCCCGTCAGGCGTATGAGATGATCCTGATGGCCTTCGACAAAGGTGATCTGGCCCAGATCAAACCCTTCTTGGGCGAGGATGTGCTGGCCACCTTTACCGCCGCCATCAATGATCGCGAAAATCAGGGGCTAAAGATCGAAAGCACCTTTGCCGGCGTCCGCGACATGGCGCTGACAGAGGCGACGTATGACCCCGCGACCAAAACCGCCGAAATCGCCGTCCGCTATACCGGTGAGTTGTACCGCACCGTCCGCGACAAATCCGGCACCGTGGTCGAGGGCGGCCCCTCCGCGATCGTCCGCCAGCGCGACACCTGGACCTTTTCCCGTCGTATGGGTGTGAACGATCCGAACTGGCAACTTTCCGCAACCGGGGACTAGTGTGGGTGCGACCCTCCGCGCCCTTTTGGTCTTGCTCGCCATGACTGCTTCCGCATCGGCGCAGGTTTTCGATTATGAAAGCCTGCCGGGCTGGGCAGAGGATGACCACCTCGCCGCGCTCAAAACCTTCCGCAACACCTGCGATCTGATGAACGACGCCGACTGGACCCCGGTTTGCCGGGTCGCCAGCGATGTTGATGACAACGAATCCGCCGCCCGCCAGTTTTTCGAACTGCTGTTCAAACCCGTCCTCATCGGTACGCCACCTGCTCTGTTCACCGGTTATTACGAACCCGAACTTGAAGGCTCGCCGGTTCGCACCGCGCGCTTTGCCTATCCGATCTACAGCCGCCCGCCCGAATTGCGTGACGGATTGGTCTGGTATGACCGCGCCACCATCGAGCGCGGCATCCTTGCCGGTCGCGGCTTGGAAATCGCGTGGCTCGACGACCCGGTAGAGGTTTTCTTTCTGCATATTCAGGGCTCTGGCCGCATCCACCTGACCAACGGCCACACCATCCGCGTTGGTTATGCCGGTCGCAACGGCTATGCCTATCGCTCGGTCGGGCAAGAGCTGGTCCGGCGCGGCATCTTCACCCTTGCCCAAGTCAGCGCCGGAACCATCCGCCAATGGGTCCGCGCCAATCCTGCCGCCGGGATGGACCTGCTGAACGTCAACCCGTCCTATGTGTTCTTCCGCAAGCTCGGTGACATGCCCGACACCCAAGGCCCGATTGGCGCAATGGGCCGTTCCATCACCACGATGCGCTCGGTTGCCGTTGACCGGTCGCATATCCCGCTTGGTGCCCCGGTGTGGGTCGAGAAATCCGGTTCAGACCCGGTACATCGCCTGATGATCGCTCAAGACACCGGCGGCGCAATCAAAGGTGCCCAGCGCGCCGATATTTTCTTCGGCACCGGCCATCAGGCTGGTCAGGCGGCGGGTGAGATCAAGGATAGCGGTCGGCTGCTGCTGCTTTTGCCCATCGACCGCGCCTACGCCATGCTGTCCGACAATTAAGCATGTCGCGCCGCCGCTCCCTCCACCCCGAAGAAGAGGCGTTGTGGCAGGCCGTCGCCCGCACAGCCAAACCTATGCACCCGTTGGCCCACCGCCGCAAAATCGAACCCGTGGCGCCTCCATTGGTCAAAGCACCGGAATTTGCCCCGCCATCGCTCGCCCCGTTCCGCCTTGGCGAAAAGGCCCGCACCGTGCGCGGTCACGACCTCGCCAGTACCGCCGTCCCCGATGCCCCACTGAAAATGGACGCCAAAGCGTTCGCCCGCATGTCCCGTGGCAAACTTGCGCCCGAGGCACGGCTAGACCTGCACGGCATGACGCTGGCAGAGGCGCATCCTGAACTGATCCGCTTCATCCTGAACGCGCAGACCGCCGCGCTGCGTCTGGTCCTTGTAATCACTGGCAAGGGCAAGGCTGGCCCCGACCACGGCCCAATCCCGCAGCGCATGGGCGTGCTGCGCCACCAGACCCCGCTGTGGCTGCGCCAGCCGCCCCTCGGTCCAGCCGTTCTGCAGATCAGCGAGGCTCACCTGAAACACGGCGGCTCGGGCGCGTACTATGTTTATCTGAGGCGGAATCGCTAAACCCCGCCGCTGACCAAACCCTCACGGACCCCAACAAAGAAAGCCGACATGCTTGATAACGGATTGCCTTTCGCAACTCACGAAAGATGAAAATCCGGTTAACGGCAAACCATAACGTGTTGATTACAAAGACATTCACCTAGCGTCCAGATCTGGACACCGTCATTGGCTCGCCACATAAGCCAACGGCCTCAGCACGATCTGGGTGGCATTCTGCACCGTCAAAACCACGCCCGGCAGCAGCCCCAACCTTCTACGGCGATCGTTTTCAAACGCGCCCTGAACCTCTCCGATCCGGTCCAGCAGCAGGATCAGCGCCGGGGAATCGCCGACAGTAAAGTGCCCGGTGCCCTTCACGAACTCCCCCACATCCATAAACGTCACCTTCAAATCCGCTACTTTGGAAACGTCCGTCAGTGACCCCAATCTTGCAGCCTGCCCCGTCAACGCCGCCGACACCCGCAGATATTTGTCACGGTCCGAACCAAAGATCACGAACGGCTGCGGCAACTCCCCCATTGACCGCGCCTGCTCGCGGAACACATCCACATCAATATCCGGAGAAATCAGGATGACGCCCCCGATCAACGCCAGCGTCCGCTTGTCACCCCTGATGGCCGCCGACCGCAGCGCCTCCATCGTCAGGCCCGCGCCCATCGAATGCGCGACGATCAAAATCCGCTTCGCCCCCGACGCCGCCACTTCGTGGATCAGACTTTCCAACCCATCCCGCGCAAACAACGCGGAATCGCGATCATAAGCATACCCCAGCGCCTCTGCCGCAGACGGCCACGAATACTGAACAACCGCACCCGGCAGTTTCAGATCGTGCGTGAACTGCGCCACCCGGTAGGTGCTTTCAGCGAAATTGGTGTTGTAGCCGTGAATGAAAATCACCGCCTCGCCATCCGTCGCGGCAATCTGCCGCCTCAGGTCGGCCCGGAACGCGGCACCCGATTGATAGACTTGCTCGTCGGTCGTCAGAAACTGGGTTTGCGGATCAATCGCTTCGTTTCGCCTGGGCCAGTTGATCTCTCCCAACTGGCGGTTCGGCGGAATAGAGACATCATAACGCGCGAAATGCACCTCTTCAGACCGTCGGCTGCCAAAGCTGCCGTCCTGTTCTTGAATGCGCGTCGTGCCGATGAAAACCTTCTCAACCGTGCCAACCCCCGCAGCAGAGGCATCAAGCGTAACCGCCCCACGATGGGCGCACGACATCAACAGCGTCAGACACAAGGTCAGTAAAATGCGGGACATACGCGGCCTTTTCAAAACGTCAACTCTTGGACGAACCCGGGCAGGGTGACGTTTTGACAAGCCGGACGCAAGCGACAAAAGCACCGGCTATTGGGTCCGAATGCGCCGTGCAAGCGGTTAAAATACGGTAAACCGCCACGCCCAGGCTATTGATACTATTGCATATAATTCCACGTCCACGCGTGAAACCTCAAAGCACATATCTCGACAGATCAGCCGACCTCGACAGCGCCCCCAGATTTGCCTCGACAAACCCGGCATCGACGACGACGACCTCGCCCGACCTATCCGGGGCCGAAAATGACAATTCCTCAAACACCCGCTCCATCACCGTATAAAGCCGCCTCGCCCCGATATTCTCGATCGCCTGATTGACCTCCGCCGCGATCCTGGCCAGCGCCGCAATTCCATCCGTGGTGAAGCTGACATTCACCTCCTCCGTCGCGAGCAGCGCCGAATATTGCAGCGTCAAAGCATTGTCCGTCTCCGTCAGGATGCGAACGAAATCCCCCTCCGTCAGCGCCTGCAACTCCACCCGGATCGGTAGCCGCCCCTGCAATTCCGGCAGCAGATCCGACGGCTTCGCGATATGAAACGCCCCGCTGGCGATGAACAGGATATGATCCGTCTTAACCGGCCCATACTTGGTCGAAACCGTCGTCCCCTCGATCAGCGGCAGCAAATCCCGCTGCACCCCCTCGCGCGAAACATCCGCCCCCCTCGCATCGGCGCGGGCGCAGATCTTGTCGATCTCGTCCAGAAACACGATGCCGTTCTCTTGCACCGCCTCCAACGCCGCCACTTTGACCGCCTCGTCATCCAGTAGCTTGTCAGCCTCCTGCCCGATCAGTAGGTCATAGCTGTCCGCCACCGTCACCCGCTTCCTGGTGGTCCGCCCGCCGAACGATTTGAACAGATCCTGCAGCCCCTGCATCTGCATTTCCGTGCCGTTCCCACCGCCCATCATAGGGAAAGCAGGCGCGGCATCCGCAATCTCCAGCTCGATCACCGTATCATCCAACTCGCCCCTCTTCAGCTTGCCGCGAAACAGCTCTCTTGTCTGTTCGCGCGCATCTTTTCCTGCCAGCGCCTCAACGACCCGCTCTTCCGCCGCCTTCTTCGCCTTGGCAGACACATCCTCCCGCATGCGGGCACGGGTATCGACCAGCGCGGTATCGACCAGATCGCGGATGATGCTGTCGACGTCCCGCCCGACATAGCCGACCTCGGTGAACTTGGTCGCCTCTACCTTCAGGAACGGCGCCTTCGCCAGTTTGGCCAGCCGTCGCGCAATCTCGGTCTTGCCGACGCCGGTCGGCCCGATCATCAGGATATTTTTCGGATAGACTTCGTCCCGCAGATCATCGCCCAGTCGTTTGCGCCGCCAGCGGTTCCGCAAGGCAACCGCAACCGCCCGTTTGGCCGCATTCTGGCCAATGATATAGCGGTCAAGCTCAGAGACGATTTCGCGTGGAGTAAGGTCGGTCATAATTCGCTCCGGTCAAATTCGCGGGTAACGGTGTGCAGGGTGACACCTTTTACGTTTGAGCCTGTCATTTGCGGATCGTCTCAACCGTCAGGTTGCCATTTGTGTAAACGCAAATATCCGCCGCAATCGCCATGGCCCGCCGCGCAACATCCTCCGCGTTCAGATCGGTCGTCATTAACCCACGCGCCGCTGCCAGCGCGTAATTGCCGCCTGATCCGATCGCCGCAACGTCATGCTCCGGCTCAAGCACATCACCGGCGCCAGTAATCACGAACAGTCCCTCGCCATCGGTGACGATCAGCATCGCCTCCAGATTTCGCAAATATTTATCCATCCGCCAGTCTTTCGCGAGATCGACGCAAGCACGCGCCAGTTGCCCAGGCGCCGCCTCCAGCTTTTTCTCCAATCGCTCCAGCAGGGTAAAGGCGTCGGCAGTTGAGCCGGCAAATCCGGCAACCACGTCATGTCCGCCGGGTGAAAGCCGCCGCACTTTGCGCGCGGTACCCTTGATCACGGTCTGGCCGATGCTGACCTGACCATCGCCCGCAACCACCACCTCGCCACCGCGTCGGACCGCTAAAATCGTCGTGCCGTGCCAGCCGGGAAATTTGTCTTCAGCCATCAAATCACTCCATGTCTCATCCTATATGGAAGCCAATGCGCCATCGCACAAGCGGACCCATTGGCAGCAGTGCGGGAATTGATCTAGGTTTCTGCCATGCCGAATGCGCCCCTGTTGAACCTGTATGTCCCGTATCAAAAGCGGCAAAATCTTGCCGCAGCGCAGGGTATTTTCGGGCGCATCGCAACAGCGGTGCAAAGTGCAGGTTGGCGGATTGTCCTACGCAATGAGTATGCGCCGGTCGAAGGAGAGGGCTATCATCTTGTCCACAATCGCGCCGTAACAGTGCCTCATACGCTGTGTTTGCGCCGCAGCTACATAGATCCGTTTTACAGCATCGAGGATAGCAATGACCGCTGGAACTGGGATGTCGCGACCAAGCCGTTTACCCCGACCGATGGCGCCGAATGGTTTCTGAAGCACTGGCGCGACATTGTGTTTGCAGGCCATGAAATCCGCGAAGGCGGGTACGTCTTCATGCCGCTACAGGGCAAGTTAGACGAGCGGCGCCACTTTCAGGCGATGAGCCCTTTGGACATGATCGCGGCCACCTTGCTGGCTGAGCCGGCGCGCCGCATTCTGGCAACGCTCCACCCCAGCGAAAACTACACCGTCGAAGATCTTGATGCGCTCAAGCAATTCGATGGTCGTTTCGAGGTTTCAACCCAGCCGTCGTTGGATTTGCTTGCCGGCTGTGACTATGTGGTGACACAAAACTCCAGCCTCGCATTCAAGGGATTTTTCGCCAAAAAACCCGCTGTGCTGTTCGCACAAATTGATTTTCACCACATTGCCGGATCAGTGCCAAAGGTCGGGATAAACGGGGCTTTCGCCCAACTTTCCGTCCCGCCCACTTTCGCGAGCTACCTTCACTGGTTTTTGCGCGTTCAGGCGATTTCGGCGTGGAGTGATGACGCCCCGGCACGAATTTTGCAGCGCATGCGGGATCACGGCTGGCCGATATGAAAAAGGGCACCATTCGTGGTGCCCTTTTTACCAAACTTAGCTCATCTCAGTTCAGATAGAGGCATTGATCCAGCTTGCCAACGCGGCCTTAGGCGCAGCACCGATCTTGTTCGACACGACCTGACCGTCCTTGAACAGGAACAGCGCGGGAATGCCGCGCACACCCAGCATCGCCGGGCTGTCGGGATTTTCGTCAACGTTCACTTTGACGATTTTCACGCGACCCTGCATCTCAGCAGCGATCTCTTCCAGGGCCGGGCCAATCTGACGGCATGGACCGCACCATTCAGCCCAGAAATCAACGACAACCGGAATGGGCGAGTTGCGGACTTCGGCGTCAAATGTGGCATCGGTCACGGCGGTGGTAGCAACGCCCATGATAGCTCTCCTAAAGGTATGTTGAACGGTGAACGTATGGTTAGCGACCGCCCACGTCAAGGTGCGCCGCCACTATCCCTTGCGGCCCTTAGCAGTGCCGCCCTCACGATGTCGGCATCAAGCGGCATCAGTTCGGCCGAGCGGGTCCAAAGGATCGCGACCGCTATTTTGCGGTCCGGGTAGATTTGTCCAAGGATGTGTTGATAGGCCCCCATCTGGCGCAGCAGGCCCTCGGGTGTGTCGTTGGCGCTTGTCGGAATGCGGTAGTTCGACTTGTAATCAACGGCCAGCACGGCGTCCGGCATGATGATCAACCGGTCAATCACGCCATACAACCGCAAATCGCCAAAGGCGCCCGTAACCGGAACCTCTGCCAATGAATTCGACCCAAAAAGCGACGCAAGATGCGGGGCAGACAGGACTGCCCCAGCTTCTGCCAACAGCGGGTCAAGCAACTGTTCTTCAGGCAACAGGTGGGCTGCCACGTCGGCCCACTGCTCTGGCATGTGCGCCGGAAGCTGTTCCAGCAACAGATGCAACGCCACGCCACGAGCCTTTGCGCTGGCTTCGTCGCCACCGTCAAACTCGCCCGGCATTATCTTCGCCCCCCCCAAATTTGACGGCGAGACGGGCTCGGGCGGTTTTGTCGGGGAAGGGGCATGGGTAAGCATCCACGGCGCAAGGTCGATGACCAATACCGCCGGGCGATCAGTCAAGCCAACTGCCAACGGCCATTCGCCTGTTTCATACCGCTGGATACCGTCAAGTTCGACCGCATGTACCGCAAGCATCCCCGCCGCGACGATGTTGTACCAGCACGCCTCTTTCACCACTGTTCCCGCCCCGACTACGATCAGCCATGTGCGCGCACGGGTCAGTGCGACATACAGTAAACGCAGGTTCTCTTGCGCCTCACGATCGACTTTCTGCTGACGTAGAGCCACAATCAGTGGCGGGCTTTCATCTTTCGGAACCTTCCAGACCGGCTCGCCTTTGACTGTCAGATAAATCTCGTCCCGATCTTGTGGCTTTCGGTCGGCAGTGTCCGGCAGGATAACAATTTCCGATTCAAGCCCCTTGGCCCCATGCACAGTCATCACCCGAATGCGACCGCCTGCAGCGTCCGCTTGCCGCTTGACCTGAATGTCGTCCGTTTCCAGCCAGACCAGAAAACCGGTCAAACTCGGCACCTGCCCACGCTCATACGTCAGCGCCTGGTTGAGCAGCTCATCTATGCCGTCCTCCGCCTCTTTGCCCAACCGCGCGATCAGGCGACGGCGGCCATCGTGGCGTGTCAGGGTGCGTTCGATCAGATCATAGGGCCGCAGAAAATCGGCCTGATCGCGCAGGTCGGTCAAAAACTCTAGCGTCCGCTGTTGGGAAGCCGCGCTTCGCAATGCCTCCCACAAATAGCCTTTGCGGGGCTGTGCAAGGTCGTAAAGTTCGGCTTCAGTCCAGCCACATAGTGGTGAGCGCAAAACCGCGGCGAGCGAAAGGTCATCCTCCGGCGTGGCCAGAAACGACAGTAACGCCGCCAAGTCCTTGACCGCCAGTTCTGCCCCTAGTCGCAGCCGATCGGCCCCGGCTATCGGTAGAAGCAGCTTTTTGCACGCCCGGATGATTTCGGAAAACAGTGTCGAACGCCGCTGTACCAGGATAAGAAAGTCACCGGCATGAACAGGTCGCAGCCCTTCCGCGCTAACGATTTGTACGCCATCATCCAACATGCGTTTGATTTCCAACGCAATCTTCGCGGCCAGTTGCGCGCTGTGATGCGCGGCGGTGACCAGATCAACGGGGTCTTCAAAGGTTTCGTCCTGCGGCTCCGCCTCCGACGCGATCGCCGGCCACAGATCAACCCGTCCCGGCAGCATTTCGCGAAACGCCAAATGCGCGACGTCAGTGCCTAGTGCGTGTGGAAAGGCCGTTCCTAAAGCCGCATCGACAAGGGTCAGAATGGCTGGCGCCGAGCGAAAGGAATACTCAAGTTTCAGGGTCTGAAACGTCTGTTTGGCCGCCTCGAATCGTCCACGGAACGCTTGATGCTTGTCGTCGAACGCTGCAACATCCGCGCCCTGAAACGAATAGATCGACTGCTTCTTGTCGCCCACCACAAACAGGGTCCGCCCGCCAGCGCGCGTGCCTTCGCCTGCCGTAAACTCTGCCGTCAGCAGTTCAATTACGCGCCATTGATCCGGGCTGGTGTCCTGCGCCTCATCGACCAAAACGTGGTCGATCCCACCATCAAGCCGAAACAAAACCCATGCTGCCACAGCCGGATCCGACAACAAAGCTTTGGCGCGAGTAATCAGGTCGTCGAAATCAAGCCAGCCCCGCGCCGCCTTGCGTGACGCGTAGATTGGCAGAAACGCACGGGCAAACCTTTGCAAGGTCAGGGTTTTGATCGCCGCCTGAAACAACAAGCGACGCGCCCGCGCCGCCTCAACCCGCAGCATAAGGGCGTCGAGATGCGGCAGCACAGATGACAGAAGTGCGCGGCTGTCTTTCGTTGGAAATGAGCCAATCTTGGCGGAATACGGGGCTTTAGCGCTGGCCCCGGTCAGTAGAACGCCCTCTAGGGTGGCTAGCGTTTGTAAAGTCGGGGACGTCAAATCCAATCCGCTCAGGGTATGAAACGCCCTACTGTCCGTGCTGGATCCCCCGGCCAAAACGGTATGAACCGTTGCCATCCAGGCTGCTTCCCCGCCGATAATTACGCTGCCGACGATCAGCGAAGCGGATTCCCCGTCCGGAATCCCAAGGGCCGCGTCCGGTCCATCGGTGAAATTCGCCCGCCGACCCGCCACTTGTTCCATCAATGAGGTAAAATCGTCGCCCGTATAGGCCAGCGCCACCTCTGCCATGACGTCCGGCGCAAGGCGATCAGCCATCTCCTCGACAATTTGTTCGCGCAAAAGACGTGCGGCCCGGTCGTCCAGTTCGGTAAACTGCGGCGAAACCCCAGCCTCCAGAGGAAATCGTCGCAATAGGGTCGCACAAAACGAATGGATCGTCTGAATTCGCAGACCTCCGGGCGTCTCGATGGCGCGCGCGAACAGGCGGCGCGCGCGGGCTAGATGTTCGGGCGTCAAACCATCCTCACCCAGATCAGCCAGCGCCAGATGAAGCTGGGCGTCAGGCTTCATCGCCCATGCGCCAAGCGTTTTAAATAGTCGGTTTTGCATCTCGCTGGCGGCGGATTTGGTATAGGTCAGGCACAAAATACGTTGCGGATCAACATCATGTAACAACAGCCGTGCCACACGGTCCGTCAAAACCCGGGTCTTGCCCGAACCCGCGTTGGCTGAAAGCCAGGTGGATGCACCGGGATTTGCCGCCCTCACTTGCCGCTTACTCGC